>DATIPS010000061.1 GCA_035471805.1 Acidimicrobiia bacterium
CAGACGGCCACTCCGAGATCAGCCCACGAGCGACCCCCATTCTGGAGGGACGCAACAGTTCTGAAGTGGGCTGCCCAGATTGCCGTTCTGCTCGGACTCGTCTTCGTGGCTGTGATCGCGGCTCGCAGCGCCGCCAGGAACCTCGAGGCCCAGGGCCTCACGTTCTCGTGGCGATTCCTCAGCGATCCTCCGGGGATTCAACTCTCGGAAGGCTTCGCGACGCTACCCGAATCGGGACTCGAAGCAATCCTGGTCGGTGTGGTGAACATGTTGCGGGTGACCGCGTCCGGTGTTGTCGCCGCAACGATCCTCGGGATCGTGATAGGTATTGCCAGGCTCTCCTCCAACTGGTTGGTGAACAAGTCTTCGACGGTCTACGTCGAGACGATTCGCAACATACCTCTCCTGCTCCAGATCGTGTTCTGGGCCGCCGTCTTCGTCTCCTTCCCCAACCTGGAATCGGAGGGTTCGGGTCCGATCGAGGGGTGGCTGTACGCCACCAACAAGGGCTTGTCGATTCCGTGGTTCTTCCCGCGTGAGGCTTTCTGGCAGTGGTTCGTCTTCGTGGTCGCAGGAGCGGTCGCCGCTCGATTTGCGTTCAGGTGGCGCGTCAGGGTCTTGGAGGAGACCGGGCAGGAAGCCCACGCCGTTGGTTATTCGCTGGCCGCCTTTCTGATCTTCGCCGTCGTCGGCTGGTTTGCCCACCCCCTTGCCGGAGCCATCGGATGGATCTTCGGCGGCCTGGCGTGGCTGTTCGGCAGCATCCCGATGCTGCTCATGCAGATCATCCTGGCCGTCCTGGCGCTCGGCCTGGCCGCCTGGTGGATAAAACGGTTCCTCGACTCGCTGCGCAGCCCCGCAGGTCTGGCGAGACTGACAGACGATGACATATTCCGCATGGGTCTCGCCGGCGCGATGGGTCTGGTCGCCGCAGTCGTCTTCTTCTTGGTCCCGGGCATCACCGAAGGCATCAACCTCGGGCTCGAGCGGCTCTTCCAGTTCTGGGACACCAAGTTCGACTTCCTCCGGACCGGTACCGTGCTCGAATTCGGACGCCCCACAGTCGAAACACCTGGACGGTTCGCCGGATTCGGGTTGACCGGCATGACGATGAGCGGGCCATTCTTCGGTGTATGGATGGGAGTGACGCTCTATACGGCGGCGTTCATAGCAGAGATCGTGCGCGGTGGAATCCTGGCCGTCGCCAAGGGACAGTCTGAGGCCGGGCTGGCTCTGGGCCTCAAGCGAAGCCAGCTGCTGCGGATGATCATCCTCCCGCAGGCATTTCGTATCATCCTCCCGCCGATGGGCAACCAGTACCTCAATCTGGCCAAGAACACGTCTCTCGGAATTGCAGTGGGATACGCCGAGGTGGTCGCCGTCGGGCAGACCCTCTTCAATCAGACCGGTGCAACGATCCAAGTCATCCTGATCTGGATGGGTTTCTACCTGCTGGTCAGCTTGACCCTCTCTTCCATCGTCAACTGGTACAACCGCCGAGTCGCACTGGTGGAGCGCTGATGACAGACCCGATCGTCAACGAAGTACAGCAGTCCGAGAGTGCTCCGGAGAGGCAGTCGGCCGGCGCGATTCGCTGGGCGAAGGAGAACCTCTTCTCGTCGGTACTCAACTCGATCCTCTCGCTCCTGATGCTTGCCATCATCGTTTTCTTTGTCAGAGGGGTACTGAGTTACTCGTTCTCCGAAGACAGGCTCTGGAACGTCATCCCGCGGAACATGAAGCTCTATTGGACCGAGGCATACCCGGTAGCCGAGATGACCCGTACTTGGGTTTCACTCGGGGTTGTCGTCGTTCTCACCGGACTGAGCCTGGCGGTCTGGAGGGTCGGCGGCAGAACGTCTCCCCGTCAGTTCGGGCGCACTCTCGCCTCCCTGGGTATCACCGGCCTCGTGATAGCGGTCCTCGCCGAGGCGTCGGCCGGAATCCGGATCGGCGCAGCAGTGGCCGGACTCGTTCTGATCCTGGCCGGACAAGCCGTTCGTCTGTCGGCAGGACCCCGTTTCAAAGAGGAGACGATCCACATTCGCAGCATCCTGCTCGGCGTCCTGGTGATAATCGGGGTCATCGTCTGGATTCTGCCGATCGAGTCGGGTACCAAGGTCAGCTTGAGCATCCAGGGCGCCCTGCTCGTGGTTTCCTACCTCCTGGGCGAGTTGGTGGCGGGGCGCGTGTCGGGCGGGCTTTTGCGAGGCGTTCTCGTTGGACTGTGGATGCTGTCGCTCCCCGTCATCTACCTGGTGATCCAGCGGGCACCGGTTGTCACAGACGTGCCGCTGATGTCCGTGTTCCTGCCGGCGGTGCTCGGGTTCATCGTCGTCGGCGGAGCATTCCTCTGGTGGGCAGGATCCGCCGACTCCGGAGATCCGGAACGTCTTGCTTCAGGTGTCCTCGTGCTGGCCGCCCTGGGTTCGTGGGCGGTGTCGGTGCCGATGCTGGTTCGTTTCCTCCTCCTCGGCCTGGCGGGTTTCGCACTTGCCGCGCCGACCTTCGGAGGAACCTCGAAGGCACAGAAGAACATCGTCGTTGCCTGGTCGGCCGTGGTCTTGCTCACGGCTTACTTCATGGCGATGATGCAGGCGGACACCGGCCTCGAAGGACTTCAGGGAGAGTTCATCGGCGGCCTCAATCTGACCTTCCTGCTGGCGCTCGCCGGCCTGGCGATCTCGTTCCCGATCGGAATCATGCTCGCCCTGGGCCGGACCTCATCGATGCCCATCTTCCGGTTGCTGAGCACCGGCTACATCGAGACGGTGCGCGGAGTGCCTCTCATCACCGTGCTCTTCTTCGCCAACCTGGTGATCAACCGCTTCCTCCCGCGTGAAGTGGAACTGGACGACGTGGTGAAGGCGATCGTGGCGGTCGCATTGTTCTCTGCGGCCTATCTGGCCGAGAACGTCCGTGGTGGCCTCCAATCGATTCCGAAGGGCCAGTACGAGGCGGCGAAGGCGATGGGGTTGTCGACCGTCCAGACGACCGTGTTCATCACGCTCCCGCAAGCACTCAGGTCGGTCATACCCGCACTGGTCGGCCAGGTCATTTCGCTGTTCAAGGACACGTCGCTCGTGGCGATCATCGGACTGGCCGACTTCCTGCGGGTGGCTCGCGACATCGTGCCCAATCAGCCGGCGTCGCTCGGAAGCCTCCGGGAGAGCCTGCTGTTTGCGATGGTGATCTACTGGATCTTCACATTCAATGTCAGTCGCGCCAGCTTGAAGTTGGAGCGAAAGCTCGGCGTCGGCGAGCGGTAAGCGGAGGTAAATGTGCCAGGCGACAAAGACATCATCATCAGCGAGGGCGTCAAGAAATGGTTTGGGGATTTCCAGGCGTTGAAGGGCGTAACGACCAACATCAAAGAAGGTGAAGTGGTCGTCATCATCGGCCCCTCGGGGTCGGGCAAGTCGACATTCATCCGCTGCATCAACCGGCTCGAAGTTCACCAGGAAGGCCGCATAATCGTGGATGGAGTTGAACTCACCAACGATTTGCGCAACATCGAGAAGATCCGCTCAGAGGTCGGCATGGTGTTCCAGCAGTTCAACCTCTTCCCGCATCTGACCGTGATGCAGAACATCACTCTCGCCCCCATCTGGGTTCGCAAGCACACGAGAGCCGAGGCGGAGGCTACCGCGATGGCCTTGCTAGAGCGGGTCGGCATTCCGGAACAGGCACAGAAGTTCCCCGGGCAGCTCTCCGGCGGCCAGCAACAGCGTGTGGCGATCGCCCGTTCTCTGGCGATGGAGCCACGGATCATGCTCTTCGACGAGCCTACCTCCGCGCTCGACCCGGAGATGATCAAGGAGGTCCTCGACGTGATGAAGGAGCTGGCCAGGTCGGGCATGACCATGCTGGTCGTAACGCACGAGATGGGCTTTGCCAAGGAAGTGGCCGATCGCGTCCTGTTCTTCGACTACGGCAACATCGTCGAAGCCGGCACACCGGAGCATTTCTTCACGAATCCTCAGCACGACAGGACGAAGCTGTTCCTGAGTCAGATTCTCTGAGCAGCTAGCAGTTGCCGTCGTCCGGGGCGGCGATGCACGGCAGCATCGCCGCCTGTCGACACGGAGATCATCCGGTTTGTCTGATGTCGCGCCGATTGAACAGTCCGACGGATAGCGCCAATAACCCTGCGAACAAGCCGGCCAGGACCGCCCCGTGGCCCCAGTGCATTCCGTTCATCAGCGGGTCGCTGGTCAGGTAATAGTAGAACGGTGTCCACTTGGCCAGGCCTGCGAGGCTCTCGCTGAGCGGAAGGAAGGCGTGGAGCACGAACAGGATCAGTGCCAATCCGACCGTTCCGAAGGCGGCGAAACGGGGTCGTCCCGTTGCGGCACTAAAGGCCAGCGACAGAGCTCCGAACACCATCCCGAGGAGTGTCACCAGCAGGCAGGTGGCCGCGATGTTGCCCACGCTCATCCCCAGGCCGCCGATGATCGAACCGAGTGCAACGCCGGAGAACGTGGCAAAACCGACGATCGCGGCGCCGACGACGATCGATACGGTCTTCTCGTACACGATCTTCGATCGCTTGATCGGATTGGCGAGCAGCAGGCCCATGGTGCGGTTCGCTTCCTCTCCGGCGAGGGCCCGTGCCCCGATGGCGATCGTGACGACCATTACCGCAATCGGTGCCATCATGCCGAACGTCTCTATCTGGTAAAAACCCTCAGGAGTCCCCAGATCTCCTCCGCCGAACAAACTGAGGATCGCTTCGGGGAAGGACTTGCCCATGTCGATGAGAAACTCGTCGATCCAGTTGTACATCGGTCCGATGAGGACGCCCATGATCAGGAACTCCACGTAGGACACGATTATGAGGAGTCCCTGGTGCTCGGTGAGGGTCTTGATCCAGATCTTTGAAACCCGCGCCGATCCGGCGAGACGATCGGCGACCTTCTTGGTCATGGGGTGTGCTCGCAGACGGTCCAGTAGTGAAACGCCGGTGCTCTGTCCGCGAAGGTCGCGCCGGTTCAACCCCACGACGGCTGCCGCTCCGAGCACCGCGATTCCGGCGAGGAGGACGCCGATGTGACCCCAGTCGACCCCGTTCAATACTGGTTCGGCGGCCGAGTAGTAGTACCACGGGAAGATCTTCGCGACGTTTTCGAGGCCTTCGATGAGAGGGAAGAGCCCGACACCGATGAAGGAGAGAACCATGATTCCGGACGCAACACCCGACGCCAGTCCGGTCCTGCCGGTCCAGGCGCCGATGGCCATTGCCAGGAATCCGTGGAAGACCGATATGACGAACATGTGCCAGGCGAGGGCGGCGATGTGCATGCCGCCGATCTGGACATCCAGCAGGGCCGGGGTCGCCTCGCCGAATGCCCAGAGGATCAGAGCACCGATTCCCGTGAGGCCTATCAGGGAAGCCGCCTTCGACGCGAGGACGTGTGTGCGGCTCTTGGGATTGCCGAGAAGCAGGCCCATCGTGCCGTTTCGTTCTTCGCCGGCGATCGACGCCGAGCCCATCGAGAGGGCCAACGCCGCCAGCGTGAGCGCGCCGTACGAGGCGTAGATGGCACCGTAGGCGAGGCCGCCTGCATCCGTGTCCTCGGCGATCCCCATCAGCGAGCGAACCGCCTCCGGCATGCTCGTGTACACGGAGAGATCGATGTCGCGATATACCGACATGCCCATCAGGAGCAGCAGGCCGATGCTGACCGCCCCGACTGTGATCCCCTTCCATCTATCGAGGACGTTCTTGGTGAGGACGGTGGCCAGCATCAGGCAGATACCTCCTCATCGCGGTAGTAGGTGAGGAAGATCTCTTCGAGGTCGGCTTCGTGGGTGGTGATGTCGAGAACGTGGAATTGCTCGGTGACGACCTTGAGCAAGGTCTCCATCTGTCCATCGAAGGAGAGGGTCACGTGTTCATTCTGCGCGCTCACCTCGCGTACGCCGGGGAGGCCTTCGAAAGCAGATCCGCTGACCGGGCCGTCGAAGAAGATGTTCACCGTGCGGATGGCTTTCGACCGCAGGCCGGCCACGTCTTCGACTGCGATCAGTTTGCCGTGGCGGATGATGCCGACACGGTTGGCTACTCGCTGCACCTCCGACAGCGTGTGGCTGGACAGGAACACCGTGCGACCCTCTGCGGCTACCTCCCGCATCATCTTCTGGAACTCTCGCTGCACCAGAGGATCGAGTCCGGAGCTGGGCTCATCCATGATCAGGAGATCCGGCCGGTTCATGAAAGCCTGGATCAGGCCGACCTTCTGCCGGTTGCCGGAAGAGAGGTCGCCCACCTTCTTGTCGAGATCGGCATCGAGCCTATCGGCCAGGACCTCGACGTACGACCAGTCGACGCCGCCGCGCAGGTTGGCGAAATAGGTGAGCGTGTCCCGGCCGGTGAGGTTGGGATACATCGCCAGATCACCCGGTACGTAGCCGATGTGACGCCGGATCTCCACCGACCGGGCGTGGGAGTCCAGGCCGAGAATCGATGCCGATCCGGCCGTCGGCCGGATCTCGTCGAGGATCGTGCGGATCATCGTCGTCTTACCTGCCCCGTTCGGCCCGAGAAATCCGAAGATCTCACCCGGCCGGATGTCCAGATCAAGATCAACGAGAGCCTGCACCTCTCCGTAGTGCTTGGTGAGTCCTTCGGTGTGGATGGCGATCTGCTCGGTCATGCGGTTTCCTTTGCGTCGTCGGAGGCGTCGGCGAACGCCTCGGTCCATAGGTTCTTTGTGACGTCGGTGACTACTCCGCCCAGCACATCCAGCGCAGGCAGCACATAGGCGGCGGCCGACTCAGGATCTCGAGAGAAGTCGGCGGTGATGTCCACGCCGAGCAGGCGCTCCATGTGCTTGTGGAGAACGACACCTCCGAGCGACCAAAGCGTGAGCAGAGCGGCTCGCCGGCGAGGGATGTCGCTCGGGGTGAGGAGACCTGCGGCGACTCCGGTCTCCATGTAGCCGACCGCGTCGTTCACCAGTTCGTCGACCAGATCGTCGACGTGGGAAGACCCGTCCACGATGGTGCGCGCCAGGTAGCGAAGCAGGGGCGGTCCGCCGGCCGCGGACCGCAATGCCGCCAGGGGGTCGACACCGGCCCCCTGGGCCATCGCGCTGGCTTTCTGCTCGCGGATCCGGGCGGCGACGTGCTCGTCGCAGGCGATCCGCAGGGCATCCTTCGAGCCGAAGTGGTGAATCACCAAACCGGCCGACACGCCGGCGGCAGCTGCAATGGTGCGGAGGCTCGTGGAATCGATACCGTCGGCGGCGAAACACTCCATTGCCGCATCTCGGATGCGGGCTTTCGCCGTGCGGTCATCGATGCTTGAACGCATGTTCAATAACCTAAACGTTTGTTTCGCCGGGTGCAAGCCGCCGAACCGGGCCGGCCTCGATCGCCGACCAACCGCCGGATGCGGTGAGGCTGGAACCGGGTCTAGCCTCTGCTCGTGTTCCGGCGTGTTGGACTGATCTTTGTGCTGGCTCTCGCGGCATGTTCCGGTGAGGCAGGCTCGTCGACGCCCTTTACCGCCGCAGTCACGATGCCGGCGACTTCAACTGCGCCGCAGACCAGCACTACAACGCTGCCGACGATCGAGTCCTGCGCAGACATCCCCTACCGGCCGCTGGTCGTGCCCGATCGAGCGGCAGGTTCCGAGACGGATCCGGCCGACCTGGGCGAGGATCCGTATTCCACCATTCCCGGAACGACCGTCCGTCTCTGGGTCGATGAGGAGTCCGAACCGGTCATGGCTCTTGTGCGAGGCGCGTTGCCTCCGGAGCCGTGGGCGGGCCCGACCGCCCGGGTCGAGGTGTTGCGAGAAGTCGCCGCGCTCGGTCCGTTGCAGGACGGCGTGTGGGCGGTGGCCTGGTTCGAGAGTGAGGAGCGCTGCGATCTATACACGCTCGTCCTCTATCCGCCGACGTCCGCCGGTGAGGCCCTCGCCGTGGCCGAATCGCTGATACCGGACAGATAGGACGCGGCCCGGCCGGTGGCGGACACCACCGGCCGGGCGCTTCGTCTGCCCGAGGGCATATGCCTACATCGGGTCGTTGGCCGGTTCCTCACCTGGTTCGAACACCGGATTGCTCGCCGTGACCCGGGTCGCCTTGGCGGCGCCCGCCGGTTCGACGTCGATGAACAGGTCGCGAAGAGCGCCGAGGCTCCCGAGAATGCCCGAAGTCTCCAGCGGCAGGAAGATCTTCGTTGCCTGTCCGTCTGCGATTCCCTGCAGAGCCTCCAGGTAGCGGATGGCGATCAAGTCGGGTGTCGGGTCGCCGGTGTGGATGGCACCGAACACTCGCTCGATGGCCTGCCCTTCACCTTCGGCGACCGTGAGCTTCTGGTACTTGTCTGCGTCGGCCACACGCTTGATGGCCTCTGCTTCACCCTCGGCTCGCAGGATCTGGGCTTCCTTCACGCCCTCCGCTTTGAGGATGGCGGACCGCTTCTGACCTTCGGCCTCCGTCACGATTGCACGCCGATCGCGCTCGGCCTTCATCTGGCGGTGCATGGCGTCGGTGACGTCGGGTGGCGGCTCGATCCGCTGGATCTCGACACGGACAACGCGGGTTCCCCATTTGTCGGTCGCTTCGTCGAGGATCGCTCGCAGCGTCGTGTTGATCAGCTCCCGCGAAGTCAAAGCCTCGTCGAGCTGCAGGTCGCCGATGACGTTACGAAGGTTCGTCTGGGCCAGCTTGATGACCGCCTGGGCGAAGTTCTGCACGTTGTACTGGAGCTTCACCGGATCCGTTGCCTCGTAGTAGATGACCGCGTCGACGGTGACTACCACGTTGTCCTTGGTGATGACCTCTTGCGGGGGAACGTCGATGACCCGCTCACGCATGTCGACCTTCGTCATGCGCTTCACGAATGGCATGACCCAGCGCAGGCCTTCTCCCACCGTTCGCTCGTACCTACCCAGGAACTCGATGAGCCCCTGTTCGAACGGGCGAACCACCTTGAGGCCCATCGCGGCGATCACGATCGCCATCAACGCGAGGACGATCAGTAATCCAATCAATGCCTCCATGTCTTCTCCCTTTCTTCCGTTGCGTGTATCAGTTCTTCACAGCCCGGCTGCTACAAGCCGGTCGCGGCGCGTTCTTGTTCGATCTCGGCTCCGGTCATGCCCGATCGTCTTCCGTCACCACCAGGCGGGATCCGGTGATACGAATCACCCTGACCGGAGTGCCCTCCTCGATGATCTCGCCCTCGGTCGTAGCCCGCCACTTCTCCGACTCCATCCGCACCATGCCCGTGCTTGCTGCGGGGTCGATCGTCTCGAGGACGATGGCCTTGGCGTGGAGGTAACGGTTGCTTCCTACCGGGGTCGGCTCATGGTCGTCCTGGTGGTGGACGAACCGCCGCACGAAGAAGAGCGAGATGATCGACACCACGAAGAACGTGATCCACTGGGCCGCCGGCCCTGCCTCGAACCAGGCGAGCAATGCCGCCGCGCCGGCTCCGATGCCGAACGGCAGCAGGAAGAACCCCGCTGTGAACATCTCGCCGATCAACATGACGACGGCGAGGATCGTCCAGACCCAGCGCCATACCTCAAAGTCCATTCCCTCGTCTCCTTTCCCAATCCAGTACCCAAGCGCCGTAACCGCTGCAATCGAAACTATGTAGAGGAGGAACGCCATCTGTGCACTCCGCCGGCGCTCGGCTGCGCCACTCTTGACCTCTTGCCACGTCGGCAGATCCCCTGATGTGCGGCTGCGCTGCTCCGCCGCCCAGGCCTCTGCGAATGCGGCAATGTCGGGTCCCACCACCATGGTGGGGGTCTTGCCCTCGCTCGCCGCCTCGCTGAGGTGTTGTTCCAGCTCGATACGCATCTCGTTCGCCGTTTTGCGCGGCACATGTGTCTGCAACCAATAGCGCTCGCAGTCGGCGGCCGTTTCGGTCACTGATCTATCGGTCGACACGTGTACCTCCATCAAGAACTCGACTGACACCGTCTGTCAGATCCAGCCATTCCCCTTTCCAGACGGCGAGGCGTTCCTCGCCGTCCGGAAGAATCCTGTAGTACTTCCGTCGCGGCCCTTCGGTCGATGCCACCAGATAGCCCTCGATGAGCTCCTGTCGCTGGAGTCTGCTGAGCAGCGGGTAGATGCTGCCTTCGCTGGCCAGCGACAGTCCGCGCTCGTGCAGTTTTCGGACCATCTCGTAGCCGTAGCTCGGTTCCTCGGCGATGATTGCCAGCAGGCACATATCGAGCACGCCCTTGAGGAGTTGTGAGCTACGTTCGACGCTCATTTCTTCACTACCATGCAATGCAGCATAGCAGACATTACCTTGCAGTGCAAGATAGCGGGTCGGGAGGATCCGGCCCCCGACGGCGAAGCGCCGGCCCGGAGGCCGGCGCCTCAACCTGCTACCTCTAGTAGTCCATGATGGCGACGAAAGTGGCCAGAGCCTGATCCAGGGCGTCGAGGTCGGCATCGGTGACAACCTGCATTTGGACCAGCATGACGAATGATCCGTCTGCCGGTTGGGCGGCAACGTTCACGATCGACGAATCGGTTCCGCCGCACGATTCCCACACGTCCCACAGGCCGACGTATAGGCCGTCGTCGTAGGGTTCTCTGCCTCCGTCTACACAGCTGTCGAGGAAGCCGTGATAGTCGAGCATATCGTCGAGACTCCACGAAGCACCCAGACTCGGAGAGGCGCCGAAGAAGATACCCGGCGTTGTCCACGACCCGAAGTAGCCGTCGAGATCCGGAGAGGCAAGCACCTGGATCCCGACGTCCATGCCATCGAGATTCCAGACGCCGGAGGCGACGTCTGACCAGGATGACGGAACATCGACGTACAGCGAACCCGTGTCGTCGGATATCTCCATGTAGTCGCTGTAGTCGACACCCGAATCGACTATCTCGTCATCGAGTTCCGTTCCGAACGAGAATGAGACCTGGAGCCCTTCGTCCGAGTTGAGGGTGCCTTCGAGGAACTCGCCCGTGTCGGGCCGGTAGATCTCGATCGCTAACGGGTCGCTTGCATCGTGCGAGCGCAAGATGTCGCAGTAGTCGGCCATCGTCCCATCGGTCGCCAGGACGAGGCCCTCGAGCAGGGTCACGACGTCGCCGCCTTTGATTCCTGCGGTCTGGGCTGGTGAGCCAGACTCGACCGATGAAACCCAGATTCCGGAGAACCCGTCACCGACGAACGCCTGGCCGTTGATCCCGAGCGAAGTGACGTCTTCGCCTGCCGCCAACCGGTCGAGCACTCGCTCGGCTTCGCCGCGTCCGATCGCGTACGACTGTCCGGCCGAGTCGCCGGCATAGGTGACGGCGACGACCTTTCCGTCCGGGGTGACCACGGGTCCACCGCTGTTTCCCGGAAGGATGTCGGCCGAATGTTCGATCACGCTGTCGACGGAGGACCAGTTGCTCTCACCACCGGCATCCTCCTTCGAGACGATTCCGTCGAGGATGGTGTACTCCTCGGTTCCGAGAGGGAAACCGATGGCGTAGATATCCATTCCGGCGACGACTTCGCCGTCGAACCACTCCAGGTACGGGTAGCCCTCCCCGTCGATGTCGATGACGGCCAGATCGGAGCATTCAGAGACGCCCAGCACCCGTGCGTTGCGAGGATCGGGCTCGCCGCCCACGAAGACCTGGAGGAACGCTGCCCCGGTGACCACGTGGTTGTTGGTCACCGCGATGCCGGACGGGTCGATGATGAATCCGGAACCGCTGCCGGCTGCATTGAACTGAGTTCCGTAGTCAGGATCGACGAACGTGCCTTGGGCGACGATTCGAACCGTGGCTCCCTTGACGTCGGGAAGCGACGCGACCGCTCCGCTTTCGGGCTGGGTTGAAGCTGTGGTCCCGGCAGCGGTGGTCTCGGTGGACCCGGTGCTCGGGGATCCGGTCGTGGTGGTCTCTTCGCTTCCACCGCCGCAGGCGGCAAGGATCAGAGAGAGAATCGTCAAGAAGATGATTCCACGGACGGCTTTGATGCTCATTACGGCCTTCCCTGTCGAACTTGCTTCTATCCGGACGGCCGGAGCCGCCAAAGTCGAGGCCCCCGAGCCAATGCTAGGTATCGGCCGGTGGTCGATGGCGCTTTGTGCGCGAGAACCGAGGGGCCCCCGGCGCGTCCGGACGGCTTCCGGCGGAAAATCCTCACCCTGGGACTGATCGTTATGCCAGGCTGGCGTTCTGATGGCGACCGTCGACGTTCAAGAACTTCGGAAAGTATTCAAGGTACCGGTCCGCGAGACCGGACTGCGTAACTCGCTGCGCTCGCTCTTCAAGCGGGAGCATCGGATGGTGGAGGCCGTCCGGGGCGTCTCCTTCTCACTGGAGCCGGGTGAGATAGTCGGATTCCTCGGGCCCAATGGGGCGGGCAAGACCACAACGTTGAAGATGCTTTCCGGTCTTCTCTACCCGGATGGTGGAGTAGCCAGAGTGCTCGGCTTCCGGCCGGAGCGTCGTGATGCGGAGTTCCTGCGAAGGGTGGCCTTGATCATGGGCAATCGCAACAGCCTCCAGTGGGACCTGCCGGTCGCAGATTCACTCGAACTGCGCAAAGCCATCTACGAGGTGGATCGTGTCGAGTTCGATCGGCGTATATCCGCCTACACGGAGATGCTCGATGTCGGCGAGCTTCTCACCAAGCCGGTGAGGAACCTGTCGCTCGGGGAGAGGATGAAGGTCGAGATACTCGCCTCCCTGGTACCCCATCCACAGGTGCTGTTCCTGGACGAACCGACCATCGGACTCGACATAACCATGCAAAAGCGGATCAGGGAGTTCGTGAGGGTTTACGCAGCCGAGACCGGTGCCAGCGTCTTGCTGACGAGCCACTACATGGCCGACGTGACCGCGCTGGCCGAGCGGGTGATCGTCATCCACCACGGCAACATCCTCTTCGATGGAGGCCTGGCCGGCCTGTCCGACCGCTTCACGGCGCACAAGACCATCGTTGTTTCGGTGGCAGGGGAGCTCGGCTCTCTCACCGAGCTGGGCCGTGTGGTCGAACAGAACACCTTCAAAGCGACCCTCGAGGTAGCCCGCGACGAGATCGCTGCAGTCGCGGCCCGGCTGCTCGCCGAATACTCGGTGACCGACCTCTCGATCTCGGACCCGCCGATCGAGGACGTCATCGAACAAGCTTTTGCCATCGGCGACGTCCAGGAGGCGGAGGAGGCAGGAGAGTCGAGGCTGTGAGAAAGCTGATCGCCGTCTACGCGGCGGAGATGAAGTTCGCCGTCGCCAACCAGATGCAGTATCGGTGGGCGGCATTCTTCCAGCTGGTCGGGTTCCTCATCGAGCCTGTCGTGTACCTCGTCGTCTGGCGGACGGTGGCCGAATCGGGGGGCCCGATAGGCGGCTACGGAGTGGCAGAGTTCACGTCCTATTACATCGTCTGGACGCTGGTCAGGAACATGAACCTGGCCCTGGCTCCTGGTTCCTGGGACTACTGGATTCAATCGGGGCGGATATCCAACGACCTCATGCACCCGGTGCCGATCTTTCACCGTCAACTGGCGGCCTTCGCCGGTTTCAAGTTCGTCTGGATACTTCTCTGGTTCCCGGTGGCGGCCGGCCTGTCCCTCATCTTCAAACCCGATCTGAGCCCGACCCTGGTGCAGGGCCTGGTTTTCTTCGTGGCGATCTGGCTGGGATACGTCATCCGGTTCTCGATCTTGTTCTTGATGGGGCTGATCAGCTTCTGGACGACGCGCGCTCAGGCGTTGATCGAGATCGTGATGGGTGCCGAGCTTCTTCTGTCCGGCCGGTTGGTTCCGCTGGCCGTGATGCCCGAGTGGGTTGAGCGGCTCGCCGGATGGCTGCCGTTTCAGTGGACCTTCCAGTATCCGATCGAGGTCCTGATCGGCCGTCTGAGCGATCGAGAGGTATACGTGGGTCTCGGCCTGCAGTTCCTCTGGATAGGCCTCCTCACGGGTGGCATCTTCCTGACCTGGCGGCGCGCGATCAAGCGCTACACGGCGGTTGGGTCATGAACGGGTTCCGTCTTGCCGTCATGCATTGGAAGGTCGGCGCGATGCACGAGGTTCAGTACAGGGTCAACTTCTTCCTGCAGCTGGTCGATTCGGTCATCCGCCTGGCAACCGGGCTGGTTGCGATCTGGCTCGTGTTCTCGCACACGGACGACCTGGCCGGGTGGAACCGTCACGAGCTCCTCGCCGTCATGGGTATCCACATTCTCCTGTCGGGCATCAACCGCACATTCGTGGAACCGAACGTGTTCCAGTTCATCTACACGATCGGAGAGGGAGAGTTCGACTACGTGCTGGCCCGCCCCGTCGATTCCCAGCTGCTCGTCAGCGTTCGCAACCTGCGTTTCTGGCAGCTGGTGGATGTCGTTGTCGGAGCCGTCGTGATCGGTTGGGCGGTCTCGGGGATCATGGCGACGACCTCATGGCTCGAGGCGGCCACCTTCCTGATAGCCGTTTCCTGCGGCGCCGTCATCCTCTATTGCATGTGGATGATGGTCGCGGCCGCCGCGTTCAAATGGATCAGGGTCGACGACACGGTGGGTCTCCTGAACGGCTTGTTCCAGGCGGGTCGCTGGCCGGTCACGATCTACCCGGGCTGGCTGCGACTGACCCTGACTTTCGTGATACCGCTGGCTTTTGCCATCACCGTCCCGGCAGAGAGCCTCTCGTCACGCCTGACGGGCGGGACGATGGTTCTGACGCTCGTGGTGACCGGTGTGATGCTCCTGATTACC
The DNA here is from genome assembly GCA_035471805.1 of Acidimicrobiia bacterium. NCBI lineage: Bacteria > Bacillati > Actinomycetota > Acidimicrobiia > Acidimicrobiia bacterium. The sequence continues at coordinate 14,695 of DATIPS010000061.1, forward strand.
CGCCTCGCATGGCAGCGCGGTGTGCGCAACTACTCGGGAGCCTCGGCATGACCTCTCCAGCGACCCGCGACGAGGAACTCGCGACTCGCGACGAGGAACTCGCGACTAGGAAAACTCCAAGCCGGATTCACCCGCATCGACCTTGACCGTGTCTCCGTCTGCGAACGTACCGTCCAGAATCTTGACGGCCAGCGGATCGCCGATCGCCTTCTGGACGAGGCGCTTCAGAGGCCGGGCGCCGAACGAGGGGTCGTATCCATGCTCGGCCAGCCAGTCGAGAGCGGAATCGGTCAGTTCGAGGCCGATGCGCCTCTCCTCGAGGCGCTGGCGCAGGTTTCCGATCTGGATTTCTGCGATCGAGCGGAGCTGTTGGCGGGTGAGGCGGTGGAACACGATGAGCTCGTCCACACGGTTGATGAACTCAGGCCGGAAATGCTGGTGCACTACCTCGAGGACCCGCCTCTCCGTAACGTCATCCGGCAGGTCCTGATCGATCAGCTCCGATCCCAGGTTCGACGTCATTACCAGCACCGCGTTGGTGAAGTCCACCGTGCGTCCCTGACCATCGGTCAGCCGGCCGTCGTCCAGCAGCTGCAGCAGGACGTTGAAAACATCACTGTGCGCTTTCTCGACTTCGTCGAGGAGAATGACCGAGTAGGGGCGCCGGCGGACGGCTTCCGTGAGCTGACCTCCCTCTTCGTAGCCGACATATCCCGGGGGAGCGCCGATCAGCCGGCTGACCGTGTGCTTCTCCATGTACTCGGACATGTCGATGCGCACCATCGCCCGCTCATCGTCGAAGAGGAACTCTGCGAGGGCTCTCGCCAGCTCTGTCTTGCCGACTCCGGTCGGGCCGAGGAACACGAAAGAACCGATGGGACGATCGGGGTCGGAGAGGCGGGCGCGGCTGCGTCGAATCGCGTTCGAAACGGCGGCCACCGCATCCTCCTGGCCGATAACCCGCCTGTGAAGGTGCTCTTCGAGGCGGATCAGTTTCTGGATCTCCCCTTCCATCAGCCGCGAGACCGGCACGCCGGTCCAGCGGCTGACGACCTCGGCAATATCGTTCTCGGTCACCTCTTCCGACAGCATCCGGGTGTCGCTCTGGAGATCGTCCAGGGCGGCCTGGCGAGCGTCCAAGGCAGTATCCAGCTCGCGCAAGCGCCCGTACCGGAGTTCGGCGGCGCGCTCGAGGTCGCCATTGCGCTCGGCCAGTCCTGCTTCGGTCCGCGCGGCTTCGATCTGTTGCTTGAGGGAGCGGACCTCCTCGATCGACTCTTTCTCGCGGCTCCAGTGGGCCTTCAGCCTGTCGCCCTCCTCGGTTAGGTTGGCGAGGTCCTCTTCGATGGCGGCGAGGCGCTGTTGCGAGGAAGAGTCCTCCTCCTTCTGGAGTGCTGCCCGCTCGATCTCGAGTTGCCTGATGCGCCGCTCCAGGTCGTCGATCTCCTCGGGCATGGAATCGATCTCGATCCGCAGCCGCGCAGCCGCCTCGTCGACGAGGTCGATGGCCTTGTCGGGGAGATGGCGGGCCGTTATGTAGCGGTCGGACAGGACGGAAGCCGCCACGATTGCAGCGTCGGTGATGCGGACGCCGTGGTGGACCTCGTAGCGCTCCTTGAGGCCGCGCAGGATGCCGACCGTGTCCTCGACCGAAGGTGGTTCGACCATGACCGGCTGAAAGCGCCGTTCGAGCGCTGCGTCCTTCTCGACGTACTCGCGGAACTCGTCGAGAGTGGTGGCGCCGATCATGCGGAGTTCGCCTCTTGCCAGCATCGGCTTCAGCATGTTGGAGGCATCCATCGATCCCTCGGCTGCTCCTGCCCCCACGATTGTGTGCATCTCGTCGATGAATGTGATGATGCCGCCCTCGGCTGCGGTGATCTCGGCCAGGACGGCCTTGAGTCGCTCCTCGAACTCGCCGCGGTACTTGGCGCCGGCGACCATCGAGCTGAGGTCCAGGGCGACGATCCGCTTGGTCTTGAGACCCTCGGGGACGTCTCCGTCGGCGATCCGCTGGGCGAGGCCTTCGACGATGGCCGTCTTCCCGACACCCGGTTCGCCGATCAGCACCGGGTTGTTCTTCTTGCGGCGGGAGAGAACCTGGATGACCCTCCGGATCTCATCATCACGACCGATAACCGGGTCGAGTCTCTGCGCGCTCGCCGCCGTGGTCAGGTCGCGGCCGTATTGCTCGAGCGCGTTGAAGGCCGCCTCGGGGTCGGCCGAAGTGACGCGCTGACTGCCCCGGATCTTCGTCAGGGCGGTGAGCATCGCGTCGCGTGTGGCTCCGAGACCCCGCAGTATGTCACCGACCGTCTCGCCGGAAGCGGCCATGGCGAGGAGCAGGTGCTCGACGCTGAGGTAGTCGTCCTTGAAACCGAGCCGCTGTTCGTCTGCCTCTTCGAAGAGCCGCAGGGACGACGTCGAAAGATGAGGTTCCTCCCCCCCGTACACGCTCGGGAGGCCCGAGAGGATGGCGTCAACGTCGTTCTTCAGTTCGGCCGGCGATGCGCCCACTCGATCCAGGAGTGGGTAGACGAGTCCATCGGTCTGATTCAGCAGGGCTCGCAGGATGTGTGCCGGTTCGACATACTGGTGGTTGCGTGCTGCGGCCGCGCTGCGGCCGTCGAGGATGCTTCGCTGGGTTGCGTTGGTGAGTCGTTCGAAGTCCATGGGTGATCTCTCGAATAGTGAAACCGTAGGCTGACTGCCGATATTCCAGAAAATCTAAGTCGTATCATATCAGATCTACCAAGGGAGGGCCCGCAGTGGAGGGCAAGACACCGGCCGAATCCGCATCCACAGTGACCCTGGTCATGCAGCTCATTCATGCCAACTCGGCGGGTTTCATACATGGTGGGGAGATCATGAAACTTGTCGATACCACGGCCGGCGTTGCATCCATGCGACACGGCAACAGCCGGGTGGTGACGGTGGAGGTCGACTCACTCACCTTCCTCGCCCCGGTTCACATCGGCGACCTGGTGACGCTCGAGGCAGTGGTAACTCAGGCGTGGCGGACTTCGATGGAGGTCGAAGTGCGGGTGAAGCGGGAAGACCCGCGGACCGGAGATCAAGAGCAAACGACGACCGCCTATCTGACCATGGTGGCGGTCGACGAGAACGGTCGGCCGGCAAGAGTCCCCGAAGTGCTGGCAGAGACGCAGGACGACATTCGCCGGCAACGAGAGGCCAATGTCAGGCGCGAGGAGCGTATCCGCGTTCGGGAGAGACTGGCGTCCGAAGCCTGAGCGGGTGTCGTCGCGAGTCGCGAGTCGCGAGTCGCGAGTTGCGAGCTGCGAGCTGCGGATCCTCGACCCGGGGCCTTGTCAGCCGAGCATCAGCTCCATACGGCGGTTGACGGCGTCGAGGACGGCCCGGGCGGTTGCCTTGGCCGGGTCGTTCTCCCTGATCACCGCGCTGCCGACCAGGGAGTCGAGCGAACCTTCGATTCGAACCTCGGCGATTGCCACCCGCGCGGTTCCCAGATCGGTAGTCGCGACACCGGTCAGATCGAGCCGGGTGCCGTCGCCGATGATCCTCTCCACTGCGCGCAGAGCTGCCTCACCGACGAGCCTGGGGCGGGCGCCTCCATCGGAAGATCCGATCGATTCTCCGTCGTAGGGGACGTCGTTCCAGGCAAGCACGATGCGCACTCGAGCTTCATTGTCGGTCACCTGCTCGTCGAGCATGGCCAGGGCGGGGCGCTGGAATCTCATGACTGCAACGGTAGCGCGTCGGAGGCTCGCCGGCCCATCATGCCGGCACCGTTCTTTCCGCCGCCCAACGTCGCAGCGCGGAGATCTCCTCGGCTCGAGCGACCGACAAAGGAACCGTGGTCTTCATCTCGGATGCGATGTCCTCACCGTCCATGAGCTCATCCCCGGCAAAGGCCCGGTAGAGCGCACCGACGACGGCCGCCTCGATTTCTGCACCGGAGAATCCGACCGACAACTCGGTGAGCTCATCGAGATCGAAGGCTTCCGGGCTGTGGCCCCGCGCGGAGATATGGAAGGCCAGTATCGCCCGGCGGGCGGGTGCGTCCGGAAGATCCACGAAGAATGTCTCGTCGAATCGACCTTTGCGGAGCAGTTCCGCCGGAAGGGCGGACACGTCGTTGGCGGTAGCGACCAGGAAGACACCGTCGGGCCGATCCTGCATCCAGCGCAGGAACGATCCAAGCAAGCGGCGGCTCACGCCGCCGTCGCCGTCGCCGGATGTCGCCAGGCCCTTCTCGATCTCGTCTATCCACAACACGATCGGCGCCATAGCATCGACCGCTTCGAGTGCGCGGGCGAGCCGCTGCTCCGACTCGCCGATGTACTTGCCGTAGAGCCGCGAGGGGTCCAGGAGGACGAGCGGCAGGCCCCACTCCGAGGCGATGGTCTTGGCGATCAGCGATTTGCCGCATCCGGGGACACCCGTGAGAAGCACTCCCCTCGGGTGGTCGATGCCCAGCACCTCCGTGCCGGCGTCCCGGGCTCGGCCTCTGATCGCCAGCCACCGCTTCAATGAGCTCATCCCACCGACGCCGTCGAAGCCTCCGCCCGGCACATCGACCAGTTCGAGGATGCCGTCGGCCGCGAACATGGCCGCTTTGGCGACCCGGATCTTCACGAGGTCGGACGAATCGACGGTTCCATCGTCGGCGGCGGCTCTGAGTAGGAGCCGGTCGGCCTCCGACAGCGTGAGACCGGAAACGGCTTCAACCAGGCCTTGGACGGCCTCCGGAGTCAGGTCGACCCTGACTCCCGTCATCCGAAAGGTATCCAGGGATCGCTCCACCAGGGCGGCCATCTCTGCTCGGCCCGGAGGTCGCAGCTGCCAGACATGGGCGATCGATTCGAGTTCGGCGGGTACGTCGTGATCGGGTCCCGTGAGGATGAGCGTTTGTCCGGGGACGGCCTCCTGACAGATCTCCTTGAGCCGGCGAATCACCATGTCGTCGCGCAGGATCGTGTGCCCATCGGCAAACACGAACACGGAGGGTGATCTGATATCCGCGACGAAAGAGAGTGCTTGCTGTGGATCGACCGTGCCGTACATGGGCTCTCCACCGTCGCGGGTCAGGCCCCGAGTGGCGGACCAAACCCACATCGGGCTCCTCAACTCGGCCGCCAAGGCGCGCACGATGCCGAGGAACCTCGGTTCCTCATGAGTCTCGACGAGGAGCAGAGGAAACTGAGACGCCAGCAAGACTCGAAGGTCGGCGACACTGTCCATGCCAGCCATTATCGGCAGCCGAACCCATCTCCTCGAGCAGAATGGTGTTTGTGCAACGCTTTGAGATTTTGCCGCACACGGCCGACGTGGCGGTCGCCATCTACGGCGAGTCCCTGGCCGGCCTCTTCGCAAATGCCGGTTCGGCGCTGTTCGAGCTCATGTTCGACATGGAAGCAGCGTCCGGCGGCGAGCCGATCCGGATCGAGGCGGCGGCCGACGGGATCGAAGAGTTGCTCGTGGCCTGGTTGTCGGAACTGCTGTTCGTATCGGAGGTCAGAGGAATCGCCCTGTCCGGGTTCGAGGTGACCGTGAACGAAGGCGACTCGGTGGTCGGGTCTGCGAAACCGACCCCGACCGCCGGGTTGGTCTTGACGGGCGCACCGATCAAGGCCGTGACCTACCACGATCTGGCGGTACGCCGGGTAGACGGGGTCTGGAGAGCGACCGTCGTGTTCGACGTTTGAGGTGCCGTCAACCGCCGGAGCCGTCCTCCCGGTCGTGTCTCTTTCGCCGTGTCCCGGTCATGGAGAATCCCCGATAACTAGCCTGCGTTGGAACCTATGGAGGGAGTCCGCCTTGTTCAAGGAGTTCAAAGAGTTCGCGATGAAGCCGACGCTCATCGAGATAGCCGTCGGTCTGGTTATGGCCGTTGCGCTGGGTTCGCTGGTCAGTTCACTGGTCGACCATGTCGTCATGCCGATTGCCGGGATACTCTTTGGTGAGCCGAGTTTCGATTCGGCGCTGGTTCTCACGATCAACGATTCACGAATCCTTTTCGGGTCGTTCCTGAGTTCCGTCGTGTCGTTCTTGTCCGTTGCCGCGGCCGTGTTCTTCTTCATCATCAAGCCCTACAAGGCTTTTCTGGCAAGAAAGGAAGCGCCCGCGGAAGAGCCGGCAGCCGAGCCCGAGGACCTCGTCCTGCTGCGAGAGATCCGCGACGCGCTGCAAGCCCGTTAGACGGCATCCGAGGCGTTCGAGGGGCCGGCGGAATCCGCCGGCCCCGGCGCGTACGCTTGAGTTATGGCGCTGGTTCGATCCTCGGATGCCGTCTGGGACATACCCCGCATGCCGGGCATGCGGGTGCCCGGCAGGCTGTTCGCTTCCGAGCCGCTGATGCTGAAGGCCAGGGAAGACAGGGCAATACAGCAAGTCGAGAATGTGGCCCACCTCCCGGGCATCGTCGGCCACTCGATGGCGATGCCGGATATCCACTGGGGCTACGGGTTCCCGATCGGGGGAGTGGCAGCCACCGATGTCGAGCACGGCGGAGTTGTGTCACCGGGAGGCGTGGGGTTCGACATCTGCTGCGGTGTGCGCCTGCTCGCCTCTTCGTTCGCAGAACAGGACTTCGTCGGTCGCCGTCGCGAGGTGATGGCCGAGCTGGATCGGCGTATCCCGCGCGGGCTGGGGAAGGGATCGATCGCGGACTCGAGTCTGGTACGCAGAACGCTGGCCGGCGGTGCCGCAACCGTCCTCGAGGCCGGTTACGGCCGGGCGTCGGATCTGGATCGATGTGAGGAGCACGGGACGTCGGCCGGGGCCGACATCTCGGCCATCGGCGCCCGTGCGCTGGAGCGGGGCGGTTCGCAGCTCGGGTCCCTGGGCTCCGGCAATCACTTCCTCGAGGTTCAGGTCGTCGATCGGGTCCTGGACGGAGAAGCGGCGGCCGTTTTCGGCCTGTCGGAAGGCATGGTGGTTGTGATGATCCATTGCGGCAGTCGCGGCCTCGGTCATCAGACCTGCACCGACCAGCTCAAACTGATGGGGTCGGCGATGAGCCGTTATGGGATCGAGGTGCCGGACCGGCAACTGGCTTGCGTGCCCGTGCGATCGCCTGAAGGGGAGAGATACCTCGCCGCGATGGCTGCGGCATCCAACTTCGCTTGGGCAAACCGGCACGTGCTGGCTCATGAGGCACGCAAGGCCTTTTCTGCTGCGTTCGGCGTCTCGGCGGAACGAACCGGCATGCGGCTCGTGTACGACGTTGCACACAACCTCGCCAAGCTCGAACGGCATGAGGTGGGGGGAGCGGAGCGTTTGCTGTGCGTCCACCGCAAGGGCGCAACTCGGGCTCTCGGCCCGGGCCACCCGGACCTGCCGGAGGATCTCCGCCGGGTGGGTCAGCCGGTGCTGGTGCCCGGGAGCATGGGAACCGCATCGTGGGTACTGCGCGGTGTTCCCGACAACCCGGCTTTCGCCTCGGCGGCCCACGGCGCCGGGCGACTGATGAGCCGCAAGAAGGCCAAGCAGCAGGAGAAGGGCCGTGAGGTGATGGACGGCCTCGAGGCCGAGGGTATCTCGGTGCGCCCCGGCTCGGTGGGCCTCCTCAGCGAGGAGGCCCCCTACGCATACAAGGACGTCGACGAGGTGGCCAGGGTCTGCGAGGTAGCGGGCCTCGCCCAAAGGGTGGCGCGGTTGCGGCCGCTGGGAGTAGTGAAGGGGTAGTCGGGTTTCTCAGCAATACTGTTGCTCACCACGCGCCTTTGTATTGCGGAGAAAGTGGGTGAAGGTTTCTCAGCAATACTGTTGCTCACCACGCGCATTTGCATTGCGGAGAAAGAGTGCTTACTAGTCCTTCTCTCTCCGCACGTCGGGGAGGATCTGGCGGCGCAGCACGATCTCCGATCGGTAGCTGCGGTGCACCTGGCGGATCTCCTGCTCGGCGTTCTCGTGAGCTTCACGCACCCTTTCCTGCAGTTGATCGACCTTGGCGCGCAGGCTCAGCAGCAGGTTCTCGAGTTCGAGAACGCGCCTCACCCCTTCGAGGTTGAGCCCCTCCTCGGTCAGCTCCTGGATGAGCGACAGCCGGTCCAGGTCCGCCTGTGAATAGCGGCGAGTGCCGCCCGGCGTGCGGTAGGGCTCGATCAAACCGCGGCGCTCATAGATCCGCAAAGTCTGAGGGTGGACGCCTGCGAGTTCGGCTGCCACCGAAATCACATATACGGCTTGTTCTCGTTCGCTCGCCATTCGCCAATACCTCTGCCTATACCTCTAGGTGGGCGCGGGGACTCTCTTGCTCGAACTCCTCGGCGTACTGCTGGAGCAGTTTCTTGGCTGCACGCGGCAGCACCTGTGGAACTGCGACCTCCACCGTAACCAGAAGATCGCCCGTCTTGCCTCGTGTGCGCGGAACGCCCTTGCCGCGCACACGGAAAGTCTTGCCGCTGCGTGTTCCCGCAGGAACCTTCAGCTTCACCTGACCGTTCAGCGTGGGGACGTCGATAGCGGTGCCGAGCGCGGCTTCGGTGAAGGTGATGGGCACCCGCAGCGTGAGGTTCTGGCCGTTGCGCCGGAAGAGAGCGTGCCTGGCGACATGAACCCTGACGATGAGGTCTCCGGGCGGCCCTCCATTCCGTCCCGGCGCACCTTTGCCGCGCAGCCGTATCGCCGAAGCGTCGGCTACGCCGGGCGGAATCTTGACCTTGATGGTTCGCGACCGGACCTCTGTGCCGCGGCCGCGGCACGTGGCACAGGGGTGCTCGATGAGCTTGCCCGTCCCCCGGCATTGCTGGCACGGTTGCGAAATCGAGAAGAAGCCTTGACTCTGGGCAACGGTTCCGGTGCCACGACAGGTGGGACACACCTGGACCGGCGTCCCGGGCTCTCCGCCGGAGCCTCCGCAGTGCCGGCAAGTCGCTTCACCCTCGATTGCCACCGAAGTCGTCACGCCGTGGAATGCGTCCTCGAAGGACAGGTGGAGGTCGGCATGGAAGTCGGCGCCGCGGCTTGGTCCGGTCCGTGCGCCGCCACTACGGCCGAATCCGAACAGATCGCCGAATCCGCCCGCACCGCCGAGCAGATCCCCCAGATCTTCCACGCGGAACTGCTGTCCCGCACCACCGAACGGACTTCCGCCTCCGAAACCCTGGAATCCGCCTGAATCGACCATCTGCCTGATCTGGTCGTACTCGGCCCGGTGCTCCTCGTTGGATAGGGTGGCGTAGGCCTCAGAGACGTCTTTGAAACGGTCTTCTGCCGTCGGGTCGTCCGGATTGGCGTCGGGGTGCAGTTCTTGGGCGAGTTTGCGGTAGGCGCGCTTGATTTCCTCCTGCGATGCGCTTCTCGACACACCGAGGACCTTGTAGAAATCCTTGTCGACCCAGTCCCTATTCATGGTTCACCGCGACGAGCGCCGCCCGGATTACCTTCCCTTTCAGTGTGTAGCCCTTGCGCATTTCGGAAGAGACGACGATCGACTCGGTGCCGTCACCGGATGCCACTACCGCTTCATGAATCTCGGGGTTGAAAGTTTCCCCGGCGGCCGGAATCACATCGAGTCCCTCGGCTTTCAGCACTTCGAGCAGCTGCTCCCGAGTGCCGAGCATCCCGCCGAGCAGCTGGTGTTCGGTGGGGCTGGTGGCCTCGATGAGAAGCGCCGCATCGAAAGTATCGAGCACCGGAAGCAATCGTTCGATCACTCGCTCCGAGGCGCGCTCGATCGAGAGGGTCATGTCCCTCTGCGTCCGTTTTCGGTAGTTGTCGAACTCCGCGGCCAGACGCTGCAGGTCGTCGAGAAGCGACGACGCGTCGGCCTGGGCCTGGACTATCGCGCCGAGGAGCATCTGCTCGCGTTCCGCAGGATCGTCCGGGAGGATCAGGCCGAGGGCAGCCGGGTCAATCGGTTCGAGATCGTGGATCTCGATGATCTCCGCCTCAACCGGCCACCGTTCGGCTGCTTCCTGTTCGTTGTTGCTCATCTCAGTGGCGTGGCCGACATCATGTCGGTCACGCCTCCTCGCCTTCGTCGATGATCTCGGCCTCGACTATGTCCTCATCCGAGTCGTCGTCGGGATTATCTCCGTCGGCGGCGCTCTGCTCCTGTGCTGCCTGCGCATACAGGCGCTGAGCGAGAGACTGCGAGGCGGTGAGGACTGCCTCGATCTGGGTGCGGATCTGCTCGGCGGTGGATGCTTCGTTTTCGGCGACCGTCTTCAACTCGGCGAGCGCCGACTCGATGCTCGATTTCTCGTCCTCGAGCAACTGTTCTTCCTGCTCCTTCAAGAGCTTGTCGGTCTGGTGGGCAATCTGATCGGCCTGGTTGCGAGCCTCGGCGAGTTCGCGCTTCAGGCGGTCCTCCTCGGCGTACGCTTCTGCGTCCTTGACCATCCTGTCGATCTCGTCGCTGGCCAGAGCCGTGCCCCCGGTGATCGTCATTGCCTGCTCTTTCCCGGTGCCCAGGTCTTTGGCGTTCACGTGCACGATGCCGTTGGCATCGATGTCGAATGTGACCTCGATCTGCGGCATCCCCATCGGGGCCGGCGGAATACCGGTCAGCCGGAACTTACCGAGGCTCTTGTTGTCCGGTGCCATCTGACGCTCACCCTGAAGGACGTGAATCTCGACCTCAGGCTGGTTGTCGTCGGCGGTGGTGAAGGTCTCGGAGCGACGGGTGGGGATCGTTGTGTTGCGCTCGATCATCTTGGTCATGATCGAGCCCTTGGTCTCGATGCCGAGCGTCAGAGGAGTGACGTCGAGCAGCAGGATGTCCTTCACGTCTCCCTTGAGCACTCCGGCCTGGATGGCTGCACCGGCGGCGACCACTTCATCAGGATTGACTCCCTTGTGGGCCTCTTTGCCGCCGGTCAGTTCCTTGACCAGTTCCTGTACGGCCGGCATGCGGGTGGAACCTCCGACCAGCACGATGTCGTTGATGCCGGACATCGCCACACCGGAGTCCTTGACCGCCTGAAGGAAAGGAGCTTTCGTGCGCTCGAGGAGATGCTCGGTCAGCTTCTGGAACTCCGAACGAGTCAGCTTCTTCTGGAGGTGCAGGGGACCCTCGGCAGTTGCGGTGATGAACGGCAGGTTCACCTCGGTCTCGGTCACGGAAGAAAGCTCGATCTTGGCCTTCTCGGCCGCCTCCTTGAGGCGCTGCATGGCCATGCGGTCCTGCGAGAGGTCGACGCCGGATTCGTTCTTGAACTCTGTGACGAGCCACTTCATGACTGCGTCATCCCAGTCGTCACCGCCGAGGTGTGTGTCGCCGGCGGTCGACTTGACCTCGAAGACGCCCTCGCCGATCTCGAGCACGGAAACGTCGAACGTGCCGCCACCGAGGTCGTAAACGAGGATCGTATGGTCGTGCTCTTTGTCCAGGCCGTAGGCCAGCGATGAGGCGGTCGGCTCGTTGATGATCCTGAGCACGTTGAGACCGGCGATCTCCCCGGCTTCCTTGGTGGCCTGCCGCTGAGCGTCGTCGAAGTAGGCGGGCACGGTGATCACGGCCTCGGTGACCGGTTCTCCGAGGAACGCTTCGGCGTCACGCTTCATCTTCATCAGGATCCGGGCGGAGATTTCCTGGGCGGTCAGCTTCTTGCCGTTGACCTCAACAGACCAGTTCGAGTCGCCCATATGCCGCTTGACCGAGCGTATGGTGCGGTCCGGGTTGGTGATCGCCTGACGCTTGGCCACTTCGCCGACGAGCACATCGTCGTCTTTGAAGGCGACGACGGACGGCGTGGTGCGCCCGCCTTCGGCGTTGGGAACGATCGTTGGTTCTCCGCCCTCGAGGACGGAGATGACGCTGTTGGTGGTACCGAGGTCGATACCAACTGCTTTGGCCATGGGGCTCTCCTCTGCTTCGAATTCTCAAGTTCTCAGTGGTTACGCACAGTATAACCTGAGTGGACCCTTGTCATATTTCCTCTTCTTCGAGTTTCGCGTAGAAAAGAGATAACAGGAACCTGTTTCCGCGCGACATTTCGCCCCTATAGGGTGTGATTGCCGCGCGAAAACGAGATAGGCGGGAGGTCCTGATGCAGATCGAAGGGATCAACGTCGTGTTCCTGTGGGTGCGAGACGTCGATCGGGCTCTGAACTGGTACACCAACGTTCTGGGCCTCGAAGCCGGCCCACGCTACGGGGACTGGCAGGAGTTCAATGTGCCCGGCGGGACGAGGTTCGCGGTTCACGGTGGCCGGACTGAGGCAGGTCAACCGACGGCGGTAGTCGCATTCGGGGTACCGGACCTTGCCGAGGCGATGGCGCACATGGCCGGGGCCGGTGCCACTCCGATCGGCGAAATCACAGACACCGGAGCAGCGCGCTTCGCCACGTACGTGGACCCGGACGGCAATCAGGTGCAACTCCTCGAGAAGAACGCCTGATTCTCTGCCGGCAAAGTGCGGCCTCTCGACATTGTGAGAAAACGGCGGTTCGGACACTGTCCAACGACTCTGGCATTAGGCCGCCCTCCGTCGCACGATGTAGGAATGCTGTCGGTCGAAGGAGTTTCGAAGCGATTCGGTGAGTTGGTGGCGCTCGACGGTTGCTCGCTCACCGTCGATCGAGGCAACATTCTCGGGTTCCTGGGGCCGAACGGGGCCGGCAAGACGACAACGATGCGGATCATTCTCGGCCTGATCGACCCGGATGTTGGTGCAGTGTCGTGGGACGGCCGTCCGGTCGATACCGCTGCCCGACTCCGATTCGGGTACATGCCTGAAGAGCGGGGCCTCTATCCGCGCATGCCTCTGCATGATCAACTCGTCTACCACGGGCGTCTGCACGGGATGGCCAAGGTCGCAGCCGTCGCCGAGGCAACCCGCTTGCTCGAGATGCTCGGTCTCGAAGATCGGAGCGACGCCAAGATAGAAGAGTTGTCGCACGGGAATCAGCAGCGGGCTCAGCTGGCAGTGGCGCTGATGCACGATCCAGAGCTACTGGTCCTCGACGAACCATTCGCCGGCCTTGATCCAATCGGTGTGGACGCTCTTTCGAATGTTCTGAACGAGCGGGCTTCGACCGGCACCGCCGTCTTGTTCTCGAGTCACCAACTCGATCTGGTTGAAGACATGTGCCGGCAGGTCGTGATAATCAACGAGGGAGCGGTGGTGCTGGCGGGGGAGGTGGACGAATTGCGGCACTCGTCGCCGCGCCGCTACCTCGACGTCGTGCTCGAAGGGGGTAGTGCCGACTGGGTCGACCGACTGGAGGGAGTCGACCTCGTCGCTCACAACGGCAGTCGTTTCCGGTTGTTGGTGGACGACGCGGTGCGAGTATCCGATGTGGCCACCTGGGCCGAGCAGGCTGGCAGCCTTCGCGAGTTCAGCTTCACTCCGCCGGATCTGTCCGAGGTCTTTCGCGAGTCGGTGAGACGGAGCGAATGAGCAGCTGGAAGACGCTCTGGCTGGTGGCCTCCCGAGAGTGGCGATCGCGTCGCAAACCTTTCACGATTTCTACTTTGATCCTGGTGCTGGTGACAAGCGGCGGCCTGACGGTTATCGGCTTGACATCCGGGGGCACCGACGGACCGGTGACCTACCGCATCGGCTCGGTCGGATCGACGGTCGCGGTCGAAAGGCTGATCAATGTCTATGCGCCGCCCGGTTGTCGCGCCGACGTGACGGCATTCTCGTCGGTGGAGGAGATCGAGCGGCGGATGGAGGAAGGTGAACTCGAGTTCGGCATTACGGGCGCCACCGAGATCCTCTCCTATCCCGGGCGCTCCAAGGCGATGCTTCAGGCGATCGCCGCCGCCCTGTCGGACAGGCAGATCCGCCAACAGGCCGAGGCTCTGGGTGTGGCTCCGGCGGACCTGGACAACATGCTCGACACCACCGTGACCGTCCGGGAGGTCGTCGAACCGGCTGAATCGCTCGCGGCAGACTCGGCGCTGGCCGCCGCCAGCCTCTTCTTCACTTTCCTGGGGATCCTGGCCTACGGGCAGTGGGTGGCCTACGGCGTTGTGGAGGAGAAGGCCGGGCGGGTGGTGGAGGTCGTCTTGTCCGCGGTCACGCCCCGCCAGCTCCTGACGGCCAAGGTGGTTTCGATCGGCCTCCTCGGTTTCAGCCAGCTCATGATCGTCGGGTTCCTGGTGTTGCTCCTGGGGGGCCTCCTCGGCATCGTCGACCTTCCTGATGCCACAGGCGGGGCCTTCGTGATCATCGTCGGGTGGTTCCTACTGGGATACGCCTTCTTTGCGTCCGGCTACGCGGCTTCGGGTGCGCTGGTCCGGTCTGCGCAGGATGCCTCCGACGCGGTGGGCGGATTCAATCTGCTGCTGATGGTCGGGTACTTCACCGCGATCTCCTCCCTCATCGCAGAAAGGGACACCTTGGTTGCCCAAATCGCGTCGTTCATTCCGATCACGGCGCCGTTGACAATGCCGATGCGGATGGTGCGCGGCGATGTGGCTTTATGGGAGGGAGCGGTCTCCGTCGGGATCATGCTGGTTGCCACATACGGGATGATCCGCCTGGGTGCCCGTGTGTTCCGGAGAGGAATCATACGGGTCGGCACGAAACTCAAGTGGCGCGAGATGGTGCGCACTCAACATTGAACCGGACCGTGTTTTCTCAGCAATGTAATTGCGCGTGGAGAACGTCAGCATTGCTGAGAAAAGATCCTCGTGGTTCTCAGCAATGTAGTTGCGCGTGGAGAACGTCAGCATTGCCGAGAATACAGGGGTCAGGGGAGCGTTGCTCCCCGCACCGTGAAGTTGCGCATCAGCGGGTCCACGGCGGTGAGGGTCCCGTCGAATGTGATGACCGTTCCCCTTTCCGGGACCGTCCCCGAACCCGGAAACTCCACGATGGCGTCGACCTCGGTGGTGCCGAACAGATCGTGTTCCAGGCCGGCAACGGTTGCGACCACCTTGACGCCCGGGCCGCGACCGAAGTCCGCATCGGATTCGTACGACCGAGCGCTCTTGACCTTGCCCGTCCAGTGAACCCGTCCGCCGGCGTAGTTGGCGGCGAACTTGTCCCGCACCGCGAAACTCAGCTGCCGCCCGCCGAAGAGGTCCTGCGTCGCCGCGTCTGCGTCGATTGTGCGAACCCCCTCGAGATCCGCGGGCGGTGCTGCGGAGGCGGTACCCGATTGCTTCCAGCCGCGCACCTCCGGATCGGCGGGCGCCAGGCGCTCGAGCTCTGTCATGCGGGCATCGAGATCGTCGGATCTCCCGGCTGCTGCGAGCGTGTCGATCTCCTGCAGGCGCCGCTCGACGTCATCGGGCCGGGCCTCGACCGCCTCCCTCATCCGGTGGAGCGCCTCGGCGAGGTCGCCCGCAGCCCGAGCGGCCACCGCTTCGTCGACTTCGGCGCTTTGGCCGCCGAGGCTTTGCCCCACCCCGACCAGGCGACGCACGGTCGAGGTGATCACATCTGGATCGCGAACCACTTTGCGAACTTCCACCAGGACGGAGGTGTCGGTCACCCTCAAGGTCGGATAGGTAGCCAGCAAGCGGCTGAGTGTCGACCTCCGCTGGCCGGTCAGCCAGGCGGCGAGCCGGTCCGGATCCTCCGCCTTCACAACGAACTCTTCGTCGAAAGCGGGATCACCTGTTTCGATGTCCTGCATGCCCACCATGCGGCGAAAGAAGCCGCCGACCTTCGTCTGCCGGGCGAGTTCCAACCCGAGATCGAGGGGCGGGTATTGCACTTGGAATCGGGTGTAGCGCCTCTGGTTGTCGCCGCTGCCCTTGGTGATCGTGCGGACGGAAACCTCGTAGCCGGAGACCAGACCGTCCATCCGGGGGTACGAGAACATGCTCCCCGTTTGCAGATCGAGACCGAGTCGATCCGCAGCTTGTGTCCATTGTGCGACCGTTGTGCGGTGGTTCGCCAGGGCGAGAGCGAGGGCCACC
The DNA here is from genome assembly GCA_035471805.1 of Acidimicrobiia bacterium. Classification (NCBI taxonomy): domain Bacteria; kingdom Bacillati; phylum Actinomycetota; class Acidimicrobiia; species Acidimicrobiia bacterium. The sequence goes on from DATIPS010000061.1 coordinate 30,503, forward strand.
ACGGCCGCCATCAGGATGAGGACGAAGATTACGCCGGGCATCCCCCAGAGTCTACGGATCAGGCCGGCTTCCGACCGAATGAGTTCTGCCGGGGAGCCGCCGGCGTCCGTTCCCGCCGGAGGGCACCCGGCAAACCAGGCTGCTCCGGCCGTCGAGCACGGAGCTCCGATCTGCCCAAGGGTTTCTGCGCTTCTTGCCGGCGCGACCCCCGGTCAACCGGCATGCCCGCTGATCGGCCCCGCCCTCGGGGCTCTCTGGGGATCGGACCGGGACCCGCGCCTTCCCCACTGCTCCGAGTCGATCCGATACAGCACGTGTCGTTTCAGCGGGCTTCCGCTGGGGACGCCCGGATGGTCGAAGTCGTCGTGCGGATCGTTGGTCATTCCCAGTCTCTCCATTACGGCAATGGAGCGAACGTTGGCCGGGATGGTGAACGAAACGATCTGTTCGAGCTCGGCTCGCTCGAACCCGAACGCCAGGGCGGCAAGTGCCGCCTCGGTGGCGTATCCCTTCCCCCAGGAGTTTCTGTTGAGGCGCCATCCGATCTCGATTGCAGGAGTGAAGGGGGCTTGGAATCCCGTTGGCCACAAGCCCGTGAACCCGATGAAATCGCTCTCGCCCGGCACCTCAACGGCCCACAGGCCGAACCCCCAGATGTTGAAAGCTTCCTCCACGCGGTCGATCAAGGCGTCGGACTCGTCCCTCGACAAGTGGTCGATCATGTGCCGCATTACATCCGGGTCGGCGTTCATTTCCGCGAACCGGTCCCGGTCGGACTCGCGCCAGCGGCGGAGTAGTAGTCGATCGGTTCGGATCTCCATCTCCTCATCGTAGGGGTACTTCAGAACTTCGGGCCTCTAGCATCTCGACGCATGATCGATATCGATGCGGTGAGGGCCGACACCCCCGGCTGCGGCCATGTGGCCCACTTGAACAACGCCGGCTCGTCGCTGCCGCCGGTGCCGGTCATCAACGCCCAGATCGACTACATCACGCGGGAAGCAGTGGTCGGCGGCTACGAGATGGCCGCGGAGCGGAGTGAGCAAATCGAGGCGGTCTACACGTCGATCGCCCGTCTGCTGGGTTGCCGGGGCAGCGAGATTGCCCTCATGTCGAGCGCTACCGATGCTTGGAACGCTGCGTTCGCTGCTCTCGACTTCGAGCAGGGCGACCGGATACTGACGGCCGAGGCCGAGTACGCCAGCAATGTCATCAACTTCCTCAAGGCCGCCCGCGACACCGGGGTCGTGGTCGACGTCGTTCCTTCGACGGCGAGCGGTGAGCTGTCGATCCCGGCACTCGAGTCGATGATCGACGAGCGAGTGAAGCTGATCGCAGTCAGTCATATCCCGACCAACGGCGGCCTGGTCAATCCGGCCGAAGAGATCGGCGCGGTGGCCAGGTCGGCGGGGGTGACCTACCTGCTCGATGCTTGCCAGTCGGTCGGCCAGTTCGAGCTCGATGTCGAGTCCCTCGGCTGCGATCTGCTGACGGCGACCGGGCGCAAGTATCTGCGAGGTCCGCGCGGAACCGGCTTCCTGTATGTTCGGGACGGGTGGTCGAACGAGCCGCGAGTCCTCGACCTCCATTCGGCCCGCTGGACCGGAGAGGACTCTTACGAAGTCCTGCCCGGCGCCCGCCGTTTCGAAACGTGGGAGTTCGGGTGGGCTTCGCTCGTCGGGCTGGGCGCCGCCGCCGACTACGCCCTCGAAATCGGCCTCGACAGAATCGAGCAACGCATCGTGGACATGGCAGACCGGCTGCGTCGGCGCCTCGCCGGAATGCCGGGAGTGAACCCGACCGATCTGGGCACCAGGAAATGCGGCATCGTGACTTTCACGGTCGACGGCGTCGATGCTTCTGAGGTCGCCGGACGGTTGCGGGAAAAGCGCATCAACGTCTCGGTATCCACGCCGTCGTCGACGCCGATCGATGCCCGGCGCCGGCACTTGCCGGACCTCGTCCGCGCCTCCGTCCACTACTTCAATACCGGGGACGAACTGGACCGGTTCGAAACGGCTCTGGGATTGCTGGCTACCCGCTAGCCGGATCGCTTCTTCGGCCGGCCTCCGCCAGAGTCGCCACGACCTCGGCGACCTCGCCGCCGACGGCCCACGTGAAATGGCCATGGTCGGACCACAGCACGTAGCTCGAGTTGGGGATCCGCTCGGCCAGCCACCGTCCGACGGAGGCAGGGACGTGCTCGTCCTTTCCGCCGTACCAGAGCGAGGTCGGTGTCTCGACCTGCGAGACGTCGAATCCCCATGGCTTCCGGTAGAGACCTGCCTCGTAGGCCGCCGCCCTTCCCCCTTGCTTGACCGCTTCGCGGAACAGCCCGCCGAACCAGGCGCGAACCTCAGGTCGCTCCATCGCCGCCTGATCGGCCTCACCCATGGAGGCAATCGACTGCTCGATCACCCGGTCCTCGCGACCTTTCTCGAAGGCGTAGGCGATCATCCCGTATTGGAGTCTCCTGAGCAGCCCGTTCGAGGACGGGAGGGTGATCGCCAATGCATCCCGCATTCCCGTCGCCTCGAGCGGGCCCGATCCGACCACGATGCCGATGTGGGTCACCCGGCTTCCGAGTGCGCGCCCGCACGCCAGCGCGAAAGGCGAACCCCCTGAGGCTCCGAGCAGCGCGAATCGTTCGATGCCGAGAATGTCGGTCGCTTCGGCGACGTCACCGGGCCAGTCGACGAACCGGTGACTCGGGCGGAATGTCGACAGTCCGAATCCCGGCCTGTCGAAGGCGACGACCCGGGCGTGCACGCCGTGTCGTTCGATCACACTCCGGGCGATGCCCAACTCGAGGCGGTTGCCCGGGGATCCGTGGCAGTAGATCACCGGCGGTGCGCCGGCCGGCCCCCACTCGGAGTATCCGAGCCGGCGGCCGTCGGAGAGATCGAGGGTACCTTCGGTAATGGTGCCCATCGCTACTCCAGTAGTCGAGCGAATGTGTAGACCCCTTCCACGATGCCGAAGAAGGGCCAGATTCCCCAGATGATCACCCAATAGGTGAAAGTGTTCTCACGAAATCCGAGATCGCGGTCCCAGATGAAGAAGAAGATCGCCGTGTACCAGAACGGAACCGAGGCGACCAGCGCGAGCAGGAACCCCCAACGGTGCCCGAGGAGCATTCCGATGCTGCCGGCGATTTGCAGCGGGGCCCAGAAGAAAGGGTCGGCCCAGGCGCTGCCCTGGTTGAAGGCGAAGTAGGCCGTGGGGTCGGTGGCCTCCGGCCTGCCGCCGTACACGTTGGCAATCGTCCACTCGCTGCGTGGTCGAATGACCGCCACGAACTGGAGCGCCGCCAGCAGGCCGATCAGCACCAGCCCGGCGATTGCGACGATCCAGGTGAGGACGGTTACTTCCATCTGCGGTTTGTTCCTTTCAGGCAGGCGTCAGCGCCGATAGGGCGGCGACGACGGCGATGAGTCCCATCAGACCCCAGATGGTGAGGAAGGCCAGTCCAACCGTCACGTTGGCCGGCGAACCGATCCGCAGCCCGCGTCGCTGCATCGCCAATCGGGTGAGGATCCCTCTACCGGCGAAATAGACGTAGATGCCGCCGCCGACGAGGCCGAAGTAGGCCCAGGAGGGTTCGTCGAGGATCACCAGCACCCCGGCAATCACCATCGTCCACAGGGTGAGAGCATCCCAGACGACTTCACCCCTGATGTCGGCCCAGAAGCTCGCCTCGACGTCCTCCTCGGCTTCCATGAGGGACAGCTTCACGGCCGCTCCCGGAGCCAACCACGCGATGAGCTGGCCTCCCCAACACAGCATGGAGAGGGCGACGACGACGATTCCGAGGAAAACCCGCATCGCTCAGCTCGGCTGCTCGGCGCGCCTCGGTCTGGCGGCGCCGCCTGCTGCTGCAGCCGGGTCGGAAGCGCCGATGGAGATGCGCAACGGTTTGCGTCCTTCTGGGGTCATGACTTCTCCGCGGCTCAACGTCATCCAGTCTGTGGAAGAAGTCCGAGCTCTTGTAGAGGCGAACGCCCCGAATCGTGCCCCAGCCTTCATCCCGACCCGTGCCCGGAAGGGTGAGGTCCCGGACTCGAGAACGAAGCGCTAGACGCCGATCGGCTCCCGTTCGTCGATGATGTAGACGCTCTCCACCGGCTCCTCCCCCCGTCGCTGGTGCCAGCGGTCCCACAGCACAAGCAGGCTGGGCAGCACGATCACAGATCCGAGCAGTGCGAAGCCGATGGCGTAGGCGGTGACGATGCCGAACTGCTGGAATGCGGTCAGGGAGGAGCTGATCAGTACCGCAAACCCGGCGATGGTGGTCAGGGCAGAACCAACCAGTGCGCCGCCCGTATGACCCGTCGTCGAGCGAAGGGCGGCGGCCGGATCGTCGAACCGTTGACGGTCCTCGAGATACCGGTGCGTGATGTGGATCGTGTACGGCACGCCGATCCCGATCGCCAGCGCGGCGGTGGTGGCGGTGACCGGGCCGAAAGGAATCCCGCTGGCCGCCATCATGCCGTAGGTCCACAGCACTACAACGATGACGGGTGCGATGGTGATCACGCCGAGCATGGGCCGGCGGCATTCGAACCAGAATCCTCCCGTCAGCAGCGCCATGGCGGCCACAAGGGTGATGGCCAGTGAGGAAATCTGCGACGAGTTGAGGGCATCTATCACCACGGTGACGATGATGTGCTCGTTGGTGACGATGGCACCGACACCATCGAGCGTCGCAACAGGCTCGAAGTCGGCGGCGAGTTCTCGATCCAGCCGGGCGGCGAAGCCTTCTCCGGCTTTGGTGGATATCGCCACTCGGATCGCCGGAGGGTCTTCGGCGGAGAGGACCTGGGAGATCCCCACCGGATCCAGGGCGGCCGCCGCTGCGTATATCGCGCCGACGTCTGCGTCGCTGCGAACCGTCAGGTCCGGTTGGAGGCCCAGTTCGATGGCCGTACCGAGAAACCCGGGGTCTGCCATCAACCCGGCCACCACCGATAGCGGGCTGAGGGCGGCGGCCCGCCCGCCCTGTTGCACGACGTACTCGTCGTCGTCGAGGCCGGCGAGCGCCGCCGCCAGAGCGTTGTGAGATTCCGGAGTGAGCACATCGCCTTCGATGAGAACGTCGGTGACTTCTCCGAAGCCGGACTCGTAGTTCTCGCCGAGCGTTGTATAGGTCTGGAGAATCTGAGCGTCTTCCGGGATGAATGCGGCCGAGCTGAACTCGGTGTCGAGGTTCATCAGGCCGAAGATCCCGACGCCCGCCAGGAGCGCGGTGGCCGCCAGCACGATGATCGGATGCCGCTCGGCCAGAACGGCCGTGGCACCGGAGCCGCGTGTGATCCAGCGCTTCTCCTGGCCGGCCAGCCGTTCCACCGGCAGCGAGCCCCGCCCCTCCGCCCGGCGGTCGAGCAGGAGCCGGATCGCCGGGACGAAGGTGAGCATGATCAGGAACGCCGATGCGATTCCGATGGCGGCCATGATGCCGAAGTCGCGCAGCGCCGGGACCGGGTTGACGATGTTGGTCAGGAACCCGATAGAAGTCGTCAGCGTGGCGAGAACGAGGGCGATGCCCACCGTCGCCGTGGCCCGGCCGGCCGCACCCGAAACGCTCCTGCCGGTGCCGATCTCATCGCGATACCGGGCGGTCAGGTGAACGGAGTAGTCGACGCCGAGTCCTACCAGCAGGATCGGCAGGGCCTGGAGCAACTCGCTGGATCTGCCTATCAATCCAAGGTAGCGAGGGCCGAGCAGCACACCTGCACCCATCATCCAGGCGATCGCCATTCCGATTCCCGTCAAGGCGAGGGCGACGTCCGCCGCGGTCCGGCGTATTGCGCCGCCGATCCCCGCCCCCGTGCCGGGCCGGACCCAGAACACCACGGCGAGTATGCCCATGATGACCAGTGTGGCGAGCAGGAACAGCCCCCGGACCTCGTCGCGGAACGTCGTGTCCGAGAACAGCAGTTCGAAGCTGAAAGCCGACAAACTGACTCCGTCACTGCCGTCCCCTTCGACCGCGGCGGCGGCACTGCGGTGGACCTCTTCGAGTTCCTCGTACGAGTCCAGTCCGGATGTATCCAGGAAGACGACCATGAGACCCGAGTCGAAGGGGCCGTCCATCGCTCCTTCAACCGAGGATGGGAGCAGAGAGCGGAGCTGTTCGGTCTCATCCGGCGTCATCCGGCCCAACGCCATCTGATACATCTCTCGAACGGCTCTGTCGTCGACGGTGTCGATCGGGGTGCCCAGGAACTCCATTGCGCGGATGGCCGGAGTCAGGTAGGAGATGATCGGTCCTGCCTGGCGATCGGCGAGATAGGGGGCAGCCGAACTCGTCCGGAGCCGGGCTTCGGCGGCGACCAGGGCACGAAGGGCGTCGGCGGTCATAACGTCCCCGGCCTCGGACTCGACCAGCACTTGCAGCGATCGACTCGTGGATGTGAAACGGTCCTGCACGTCGAGCAAGGCCGTGTATTCGGGAGCGTCCGGGGCGAAACTCTCGATCGTCGGAGCGATCTCGTCCTGGGGAATGAAGGCGGCGAGCGCGGCCGTGATGGCGATTCCCACGACGACGACCGCGATCGGGGCGCGGCGGATTGCGGCTGAGAAGAAGTGGATTAGAGCGGTCACTGCGGACTCCGGATGTCGGATCCCTAGAAGATCCAGGTGTTGTCAACTGATACAGATCTCGTTATATTCGTATCATGAGAGTCGAGGCCCTGTCAACGAGAGATCGGATCCTCCAGGCTGCCATCCAGCTCTTCGTCGACAAGGGAATCCGGCGGGTGGCGATGGATGAGGTCGCCGAGCGCTCGGGTGTTGCGCGGGTCACGCTCTATCGATATTTCGCGGACCGCGAGGCGCTGGTCCGAGCTGCCTTTTTCGCTCCGATGGAGTCACTCGAGGGGTTGCAGCGAGACCTGGCCTCCTCGGACGGCCTCACAGTCGAGGGCGTGCTGGGTGCCATCGGGGAGAGGATCGCGCAACAGCCGGCCATAGATCTCCCGGTTCACCGCGACGAACTCGAGAAGCTCTATCCGGTGCTGGCAGCAGAGTATGCGGAGCATCGAGACACCGTTGCCCACCGGCTCATCTCGTGGATCTTCGGATTGGCGGAAGCATCGGGCCGGTTGCGCCCGGGGGTCAGGAAGGAGCTCGTCGAAGGGGTCGTGTGGGATCTGCTCGTCAATCCCCACTCGATTCCGGCGGTGCGGGAATCCGGCATCCGGGCCAGGGAGCTCTACGCGGCGCTGATCGATGTGCTGCTGTACGGGATGCTGTCGGACGATGGGAGCAGAGGACCGGGTGGCGCCTGATCGGCACGGTCCGAGATTCTGTCACGCCGGCCCGGTATCGTTCCCTGTGATGAGCGAGCACACCGCACCGGAGACCAACGAGGGCAATCGCGGCACCGCCACGTCGGCTTTCGGCGTCGGCAGGCGGGAGAACCACGACGCGTCGGCCTTCTACGCCCGATTCAGCCCTCCGGAACTCTCCGAGGACGATTCCCTCGGTCCGCTGGAGTTCGGCCTGCCCGACCCGCCCTGCATTCTCGGCGACGCCAGGGACATGGCGCAGGTTCCCGACCGTTCCGTCGCTCTGGTGGTCACCTCACCCCCCTACTTCGTGGGCAAGGAGTACGAGCAAGCGGTCACGGGAGCCGGAGAGATCGGCCGGCCGCAGGTTCCGAACTCCTACGTCGAGTACCTGGCGATGCTGCGTGATGTCTTTGCCGAGTGCAAGAGAACGCTCGAACCCGGCGGTCGAATCGCGGTCAACGTCGCCAACCTCGGCCGCAAGCCGTACAGGAGCCTGTCTGCCGATGTGATCCGGATCCTCCAGGACGACCTGGGCTTGCTGTTGAGGGGTGAGATCATCTGGCAGAAGGCGGAAGGAGCATCCGGGTCCGTCGCCTGGGGTTCGTTCAACAAGGCCACCAACCCGGTGCTGCGGGATGTGACCGAGCGTGTGATCGTGGCTTCCAAAGGGCGTTTCGACCGGGCCCGGTCGCGTCAACAGCGCGAAAAGGACGGCTATCCGTACGAGAACACCATGCCGGTCGACGAGTTCATGGAGGCCACCCTCGACGTGTGGCGCATCGACGCCGAGAGCGCTCGCCGGGTGCAGCATCCGGCCCCTTTTCCCGTGGAGTTGCCGCGGCGCCTGATCGAGCTCTACACGTTCGAGAACGACCTGATCCTCGATCCGTTCCTCGGGTCCGGCACAACTCTCGTAGCCGCGGCGCGCACCGGACGGCGCGGCGTCGGATACGACCTCGACCCCGACTACATCGAAACCGCCAAGGCACGCTATCGGGCCGAGAAGAAGCGCTACAGGCGTTATGAGGAGCAAGAGGACGCCCATCAGGAGCGACTGGCGCTCGACCTTCCCCCCGAGTTCACTCCCGAGGAACGCGCCGACCACTTCCAGCGTCGGGCGAGCCGTGAAGGCAAGAAGGCCCAGGACCTGGCCAGGCAGGTGCTCGAACAGGCGGGCTTCGAGGTCATCGACGAGGCCTACAAACTGCCCAAGTCGGGCGTTCATTTCAACTTCCGGGTCGTGGACGGGAAGGGTGATCGCGAGTTCCTGGTCGACGTTTCCGGGGCGTTCACCACGGCCCGACCGGGTTTGCTGCGCACAGACACCCTCTGGAAGACCCTCGGCCGTGCCCACGTCCTCAAGTCGCTCGACGAGGAGGCCCGGCTGCTGATCGTGACCTCGAACCTGCCGAGGCCCGGCAGCGACGGGGACAAGGCGCTGCATGCCGTCGGGCCCGGGAACGTGTGGGACGCCGTCGAAATGTTCGACGGTGAAGGCGTCGGCCGGCTCGAACAGTACGCGCAGGGTCACGCCGAGCAGCTGCCAGGATTCTGGACGGCCGAAGAGCTGGCCGCCCGCCGGGACGAACAGCTCGCCCGGTACTACGACGCCGAAGACGAATGAACGGGGTTGCCTACGCGGTCGTGCGCTTCGACCCTCCGGCGGTCTTCCTTGCCGAGGACATCGACGTGCTCCAGCGCCTGCTGGCTCTGGAGCTGGTGGCAGATACCGACCCCGCCGAACTGTCGGAGGAGGGTGCGGGCGAGCTACGTCGGGCGTTGCTCGATGAACGCTGGGGTGACGCGGTGGTCACCTGGATGGACCTGTCCGGGGTGGCCGTCGACGTCTACACCTTCCTTCCGGTCTACGGGCGCGGTGAGCTGCCCGGTGAGCTGATCGGAGCACAGCTCCAGTTCAAGCGCCTGTTCCGGGACGCCTGATCGTGCCGGCCCTCCGCACCGAGATCACCGAGATCGTCACCGGGCTCGGCATGTTCGGCTATCCGAATCTCGGTCACGCGATCGGGATGCGGCCGCCGGCGTTCGAGAACGTCGAAGGAGATGTCTACGACCGTCTGGCGTCTGCATACCAGTCCGGGTTGCACCGCGATCTGTTCGACACGGCATGGCGCAACGGCGTCCGGTTCGCTGCCGCCAATGAGGGGTTGCGCGGCCGGCCGCCGTGGATCGTCGAGTGGAAGGGCGCCCACCGCCCGCCCGGGTACGAGGAGATCCCGGCCGACCTGCGCGTCGACCATGTTTACCTCGTTTCCTGCAAGTACGGCTCGAACATCCTCACGAACTCGTCGCCCACCGGCCTGTTCGGCACCGAGAGCGGCGAAGACGACTGGTTCGCGACGGTTGCCCCCTCCGCCTACCAGCGACTGTACGACGAGTGCCGGCGCCTCGTTCCCGACCCTTCGCTGCCGGCCCTGGCAACCGGTCTGACCAAGTCGCACCGGCTCGTGCTCAAGAGAACCCTGCCGCGCAACCTGGCCGGCAACGCCAAAGGGGCATACAGGGAGTTCGCCACCGCGGCGGCGAGTGGTTCCTCCGCACGCTGGCAGGAGAGCCTCGGCACGAAGCTTCTGCGAGAACAGATGGTCTGGCGGCTGCTCCGACTCCAATCCGCTCCCTATTTCGTACTCGGAGAGTCGGCGGACGGCCACGCGCTCGCCTATCGCGTCCAGACCCCGTGGGACCTGCGTGCGTCCCACGAGTTCCTCTCGTTCCGGCAATGGGGTGAAGCCGACCGCGGTCAACCGATCGTGAGCTGGGAGGCCATCTACCTCGACCGGCGGACCGGTGCGGAATCCCCGATCGCCGGACACATCGAGGTCCGCTGGAGTCACGGAAAGTTCGCCCAGGCACCGGAAGCCAAGGTGTACCTCGATACTCCGCACCATGCGGTGCCCGCCTACCTCCCCCTGGAGGGTCGGGCGGGAGGCGAGCTATCGCTGTTCGACTGACCACAGGCGTAATCTGATCCAGGCAAGAGAGTCTCAGCGGGTGGAGGATACGTGAGCCGGAAACCGCCGCTTCAGATCATCGGGTGGCGAGAGTGGATTGGTCTGCCGGTGCTCGGCGTCCCCGCCATCAAGGCGAAGGTCGACACGGGCGCACGTTCCTCTGCACTGCACGCCTACGGTCTGCGGATCGAGCGGCGGGCGGGTGAGGAGATCGCCGTGTTCGACATTCACCCTCTGCAGCGGCGATCGAGTCCATCGATTCGAGTCGAGGCGGTCGTAGTCGACCATCGCAAGATCACGAGTTCGGGCGGCCATCACGAAACTCGTCCGGTCGTCGTGACCAATCTGGACCTGATGGACCAGGTCTGGCCCATCGAGGTGACCCTCACGCGCAGGGACACGATGGGATTCCGCATGTTGCTGGGGCGACAGGCCATCCGGCGGCGGTTCGCCGTCGATCCCGGCCGCTCATACCTTGGAGGGAAACCGAAGTGAACCGGCAGGCAGCTTTTTCAACTGCAGCAGGAGACTGCGAATGATCCAACTCCACCACAGCACCGGCAGTGGAGCACCGCGGTTGGTAGACCCGGGCACGGACCTGCAGGAACTTCGCAGCCGGGACGGGTGGGTGTGGGTGGATGTAGTTGCTCCTTCTCCGGCCGAGATCTCATCGCTGGCAGGACAGTTCGCTCTGGAAGACCTCGACGTGGAGGACGTGCTCCGGTTCACGGAGTTTCCGAACATGGAGCAGCGAGATGGGTACCTCTTCGTCATTGCGCACACACCGGCGGTCGACACGCGAAGGCTCCGCACCGTCGAGGTGGATGCCTTCCTCGGCAGGGACTTTCTCATAACGGTCCGACCGGAGGCGTCGCCCGGCTTCGATGCCATGGCCCAAATCGACGGCGATGAGCGGGCAACCAGGCCGGACGGCTTTCTGGCAGTCCTGCTCGACCTGTTCATGCAGCGAATGCGGGTGCTGGTAGACAAACTGGACGGTGAGGTCGATCGCATCGAGGTGCTGGCCATCGGCGGCGACCCGCTGGCGGTCGAGCAGATACAGGTGCTTCGCCGGGACGTCGTGCGCCTGAGACGCGTGTTGATCCCGCAACGGGACGTCCTGCGAGCGATGGCGCGCTCGACCGGCGGTTTCATCGTCGGCGACTCGGCAAGAGGGACGCTCGACAGCACGTTCGACGATTGCCTGCGTGCACTCGAGGAGATCGAATCCGCCCGCTCCCTGCTGGCATCTGCGCTCGAGACTTATAGGGCAACGGTTGGTGAGCGGACCAACGAAGTCATGAAGGTGCTGACGGTCTTCGCGGCAATTGTGCTGCCGCTGGGTCTGATGGCCGGGATCTACGGCATGAACTTCGCGAACATGCCGGAGCTCGACTGGGAGTACGGCTACTTCGCGCTGCTCGGAGTCATGGGATTGACCGGCCTGGGCCTGTGGCTCTATTTCGCCAGGCGGGGCTTCGTCGGCAGCCCGCGCGTTCCGCGCCTCGACCGGGCAGTCGGAAAGGGCCTCGCCTCATTCGTGCACCTGACCCTCACACCGGCCCGCACCGTCTGGCAGATTGTGGCGGGACCCGAACCCGCATCGGACGATTCCGAGGAGATCGGCTAGCCGTCTCTGTGCTTGCGGCGCCTGAAGAATCCGCCCAGTTCCCAGATGAGAATTCCGGCGACGGCCGATCCGATCAACAGGATGATCTGAGGCGCCTCAAACGACCAGGAGAGAAACTCGACTTCGACGGATTCCGAGTTCTGAACTGCAAAGGTGGCAAAAGCTCCGAGGAGCACGACGATTGCGCCCATTCGGAAGAGCCAGCGAACATCCACATCTCGCTTGGGGGTTGGTTGCTGGCCTGCCGGTGCCGGTGTGTCGCTCACGATGTCCTCCTCTGACCAGGATTCTACGCTGGCGGATCGGGCGGTTCCTGCCTGATCGGCAGCGAGCCCTCGAAATAAGTGCGAACCGTCGGGTAGGCCAGTTCTACGGTCGGGTCAACGGCGATTGCGTCGAGAATGGCCTTCCATAGAGTTTCCTCGGTCGATCGACGTGCCCGCGCATCCACGAGGAACCTCCCCGTCAACAGAACTCCGCTGTCCCTGACCGTCAGATAGACGATTGGGGTGATCGCCCCGATCTTGATCTGATACCTGCGGGCCGTCGCCCGGATCTGGTTCTCATGTTTGCTGCCGAGCTTCGGCGCATGTTCCTGCAGGGCAGTTCGCAGGATGTCCTCGGCCGTTCGCCAGTTCGACTCGAAGGTCACCAGAAGCGGCAGCTCATGCCATACGAATTGGAACCCCTCGGTGTAGTTGGCGATCGGAGTCGTGAAAACGTTCCCGTTCGGTACGTGGACCAGGCGACCGGTCGATTGATCGGCATCCACCCAGTTGCCCACTTCCATCAGCGAGAACCGAAAGAGGCGAATGTCGACGACGTCCCCCTTCAGGTTGCTGATCTCGATCCGGTCCCCGACTTTGAACGGGCGTCTGGTCAACAGGTATACCCAGCCGGCCATGTTCTTGAGCACATCGGAAAGAGCGATCGCGATACCGGCCGAGACCAGTCCCAGGTAGGTGGCCACATTGTCGAATGCATCCAGCCAGATCCACGACAGAGTGATGATGCCGATGATCGTGATGCTGTAGGTGGTGAGCTTTGTCGTGCGGTATGCCGCTTCACCGTCGTCGACCCGTTGGTGAACGCTGCGCAACATCAGGAATCGAGCGGTGAACAGAATCACCAGCACAACGAATGAGGCGAGGATCTTCCCCTGCATATCGGTTGAGATTCCCAGGTTGTCGGTGATCCAGATCATTGATTCTCCCCCAGCCAGGAGCGCATGATGTCCTGCTCGAGCTGGCCCTTCCGGTCGACGGGGGTCGGGAACCTGACGGTCAGCTGGACATCGTCGGCGCCCTTGCTCTCCACGACGACGATCGGGTCGACAGTCGGAAGGTCCAGCGAGTGGAGTTGTGCCCGACGCTCCATGTGCTCGCGAGCCTGATCGATGAAGCCGGAACTGGCTTCTCGAGCTGCGGCCAGCAGTCCTTCCTCCGCTTTGCGCCATCCGGACCTGGGAACGTTCACCGTGAAGGCATGCAACACGTAGTCGTGGCCGGATGTCTCATTGAGCACCGCAGTGTTCAGGAACACGCTGTTGGGAATAGTGATGGTACGACCGGTACGGGCGTGCGCGGCGCCGACTTCGAGCAGGGTGGTAGCGAGGAGCGTGTGATCGATGACCACACCGCGTACGGAGCCGACCTCGATGCGGTCCCCGACCGTGAAGCTGCGGCTGCTGGTGCGAACGAGCGCCCCGCTGACGCACATGATGAGTTCCTTGGTGGCGAGCACGAAGGCAGCCCCCAGCGCGACGAGGGAGATGGCAGCCGCTCGCAACTCTGCCGCCCAGATGAACACGAGCCCGATGGCCATGAGGAGAAAGGCGGCGTTGCGAATCTGAACGATCCAGCGGCGACCGATCTGAGGCGAGGCCCAGTCCTGGCGCCGCACGTAGTTGACGGCGAACCACCGCAGCCCGAGCGCAACGAGGGCCAGCACGCCGCTGGCTATCAGATTGCGTATCGTCTCAGTGTCCATCTCTCCCTTTCGATCCGGAGTTGGCAGTTAGATTACCGCCGGACCGGCGAGGTCCTGAGTCGATGAGTCGCCCGCCGCACCAACGTGGCCCGACACCCCCTCGTTCCTCAGCTCCTTCCCCTCACGGTGTCCGCCCGGGCATCGACGGCATTCCCGGGCACCATGCTCGGGAATCGACACGAGTATCCCGAGCCGGGTTGAACTCGACGATCGTGAGGATTCTGCAGGAGAACCGGGAAGGCAAGCGCGCCGCAACGCCGGCCTGCCAAGGCCCTGCGCGGGAGCCGGCGCCTCAGGCCTCGATCGCCACCTTCTGTTCCAGTCGCTTCGCCATCGCAAGCACTGCGGGAACGAGTACGGCGATCCAGGCCAGCGCTATCACAAGCTGGATCCAGATGTCTCCGAACGAAGCGTCTTTGACCCCGACCTCGAAGATCGGCGACAGGAACCAGTACGTCGGCGAGATCTTGGCGATCCATTGAGGCAGGTTCGGCCATATGTAGAAGACAACCGGGTAGAAGAGCAGAATCCCGCCGGACTTCATCAGCGCGAACAGCATGTTGGAGTCTTTGGCGAAGATGCCGAGTATCAAGCCGATCTCGGCCATCATCAGCGCGGCGATCAGAAGAACGACGGTCAAGGCGATCGGGTGGCTGCCGAATGCATTGTTGAGCATCAGCGTGATGATGCCGGTTGCCATGCCGAGGACGATGCCGAGACCGGCCTTGCCGGCCAGGAAGTCGTTGACCGTGGTCGGTGTGACCAACACGGAGTTGATCGTGCCCTTCTCCTTCTCCTGGACTATCGATGCAGCAGGAACGAAGGCGGCTGAGATAGCCACCGCGTAGATCATGAGCAGCGGCACCATCCGGCTGGCGATGGGCACTGCCTCGGCGTCCCCAACCGTGACTACGGCGACCTCGACCGGCGCGGGCCGACCGGCGACTTCGCGTACGAGATCCAGGGTCGTCACCTGCAGGATGATCCGATTGGATGCGAGGCTTTCGCCACCGATGTAGAACTGCAGGGCAGGTCGAGAACCGCTCCTCACCGCCGAGTCAAAACCCTGGGTGAGCACCAGGCCGGCGTCGAGGTCGTTGGCCTCGACCATTCTCCTGAGGGTTTCCTCCGAAGACATCGTGGTCACCTCGATACCGGCCAGATCCCGCGCGGCCGGCACGATCGTCGAGTTGCCGTTGTCGACGATGCCGAGGCGGGGGCTCGGCGCAAACAGCGATCCGAAGACTCCCACGATGACGAACGTCATCACCACCGGGAGGATCAGGGCGTAGAGGAATAGAGGAGAACGCGGCCCCATGCGGAGTTCCTTCCGCATGATGAGCCAGCCTCTGGAAGGGTTCATAGCGACTGCACCTTTCTCCTCAGAATCGTCAGCCCGGCGATGAAGGCGACCACCGTCCACGCCAGGACAAGTCCCAGATTGGGCAAAGCTTCCGCCCATCCCTCGCCGTAGGAGGTGGTTCCTGTGATGGCCTGAACCAGCCCGTAGCTGGGAATCGCCCTGATCCACAATGACGCAGTTCCCGGAAACAGCAAACCGAAGGCCGGGATCAGCATCGGAACCATGAACAGCATGCTCCAGAAGAGCACGCTGATGAAGTCCTTGCCGAATGCCCCGGCGATCAGTGCGAACCCGGTCACCATCAAGGACCCCAGCAGGAGTGTCGTCAGCAAGAGCACCGGGGCGGTGGCGAGCGATTGGATGGCGATGAGCAGCAGGACCACCTGGCTGAAGGCCAGCAGGGCGCCGAAGATGATCTTGGCCGTCAGGAAATCGGCCAGCGTCGCCGGCGTGGTGATCACTGCCGTGACGGTCCGGTTCTGCATCTCTCCGGCGATGAGGCCTGCCAGCGACATCATTTCGACCAGCAGCACCAGGAAGGCCAGCATCGGCCTGAGTTTCTCCCGCAGCGACACCTGGTCACCGAGACGGTCGGTTCCGAGGACCTCTTCCTGATAGTCCACCGGCAGCGGGAGGCCGCTGATGGCGAAAGCCGCCTCCCGGATGAACGAGTCCATGGCCGTGCGGAGCTCGTCGGGGATTTCTGCCGTTGCCACGATGCTGACCGTCGTCGGTTCTCCGGCGGCAATCGCTTCGAAGAAGTCGTCGGGGAACGCCAATCCAAGCGCGACGCCGTCATCGCCTTCCTCCACCGCCGTCATGAGCGTCTGACGGGAGTCGAAAGCAACTACGGTCAAACCATCGGCCTCTGCTCCGGTTGCCTGCTGGAGGAGGTTCTCGATTCCGGCTCCTGTCGCCCCGATGGTGATGTCCTCGTCGACGCTGTCGGGTAGTACCCAGAAGATGGCGACGTAAGCCACCAGGCCGATTACGGACATATACAGGTAGAAGCGGTCTCTCAGGAACGCCTGCAGGTCCTTGCGGATGATGGCGCCGATGATCGCTGCACGCGAGACCGGCGCCCTCGGCGAGGTCTCGTCGGACGTCATGCGCTCAACTCCCGGCCGGTGAGCTTGATGAAGATGTCTTCCAGGGTCGCTTCCTCTGTGTGGATCGTCATCAATCCTTCGACGGAGACTGCGTCGCGGATCTGGTCTCCTGCGTTTGCCTCGTCGAGGCGGATCACCCGCTCGTCGACGCCTGATCCGCCGTCGCGCGCGCGAATTCGAACGGTGCGCTGGCCGTGCTCGAGTTTCAGATTCTCCGCGGTGTCCAGCGCCACGATCCTGCCCTCGTTGATGAAGGCAACCCGGTCGGACAACTGGTCCGCTTCGTGCATGTCGTGGGTGGTGAGGATGACCGAAGCGCCTCTTTCTGCCTCGGCTTTGATCACATTGCGCACCGACTGCGAAGAGACCGGGTCGAGGCCGTCGGTGGGTTCATCGAGGAACAGGATGTCCGGGCTGTTGATCATCGCCCTCGTCATCATGAGCCTCTGGCGCATACCTTTCGAGTAGCTTCCCACCCGGTCGTCGGCGCGGTCGATCAGCCCCACGCGTCGCAGGAACGGATCGAAGTCCATCTTCTTGATGCCGTAGAGGCGGGCGAAGAAGTCCAGGTTCTCGCGTGCGGACATGTTCTCGTAGAGGTTCTTCTCCTCGAAGCAGACACCGATGCGGGCCTGGATGTCGAGGGTTTGTTCGGGCATGGTCATGCCGAGCACCGAAATGGATCCCGCGTCCGGCAGGAGCTGTCCGGTGAGCATCTTGATGGTCGTCGACTTGCCTGCACCGTTCGGGCCGAGAAAGCCGAGGATCTCCCCTTGCGCGACCGAGAAGCTCACCCCGTCGACGGCCTGGATGTTGCCGTAGGCGAAGGAGAGGTCACGAACCTCGATTGCGTTGCCGTTGGTGGTCATCGGGTTTCCTTCCGTGCATGCCAGCGCCGGGCGAGCGCGGCCATTTCGACATCCATGAAATCGAGTAGTTCGGCCAGTTGCTCCATCCGGCGATGTTGCTCCGGCGGGGCGTCGGAGAGGACGCCGTGACCCTCATCCACGATCTTGCGGAGTCCGGCCATGCCGATGCGTTTCTCGTCGAGGAGGTACTCCCATCCGTCGGTGGCCATCCGGTAGTAGCTGGCGCGATCCCGTGGGAACGTGACTCTTTCGACGAGGCCGATTTGCTCCAGGACTCGGATGTTGCTCGAGATCGTGCCGGCACTCATGTGCAGCGCTTCCTGCAGCTGTTTCGAAGACTGGTGAGGTGGATCCGAGATCAGCAGCCAGCCGATCAGTTTGCCCTGGGCGCGATTGCCGCCCCGGTCCGACCAGTACCGCCCCACGTGCTCGGCGTACTCGGCGTTTGATATGTTCATATCTTTCAAATATTACCGAAAGTTCAAAACATAGGTCAAGGCGTTTCTCGGCAATGCAGATGCGCGTGGGGAGCATCAATATTGCCGAGAAACTGAGCTCCCGATTCCCGGCAATGCAGATGCGCGTGGGGAGCAACAGTATTGCCGAGAAACTCCTGGGGAATTGGATGTGGGGCCGGTCGTAGACCGGCCCCACATGTTTGGGGGAGGGAGGTTGGCTTTGCTACGCGCTGGAACTGGTCTCGGCCCCGGAGGTTTCGGAAATCTGGTCGCGCAGGTAGTCGATCATCTCTTTCACGTGGTCGGGGACCTCCCCGCCAAACCGCTGGGTCATCTCGTCGATGAACCCCTGCAAGTCTTCGATGTTCATATCGCCGAAGTGATGGAGGCCGTCTCCCATCATGCCGGGTCCCATGTGACCGTGGCCGTGGCGGAAGAAACCGCCCTCCGAGTTGCCTCCGTCAAACATGTGGCCGCCGAAGAAGTCGTCGCCCATCAGCGAACTCATCTCGTCGAGCCATGCATCGAACTCGGGAGTCCCGGGAGGTCCGGGCGGCGGAGTCATGCCTTCAGGGAGTTCGTGCATGAAGCCGAACCCCATCGGACCGTGAGGTCCGTTTCCGTCGAAGCCGAAACCACCGGCCATCTTGTCGCTCATCCGCTGCCGGATGGCATCGGCCTGCTTGCTGTCGATGACCTCTTCACCGACCAGTTCGTCCAGAACTTCGTCGAGCGGCGTGAACCGGTACTCACCGGAAGACCCTTCGTCCTCCTGCGCTTGTGCACCATCCGGTCCCAACAGCGCGAAACCGGCTACCGCGAGCAATCCGGCCGAGAGAAGAGCGATGGATCCGATCAGAAGCTTCTTCATGACGTGTGCATACCTCCTATTGCGGACAGTATGGATCGGCGAACTGAACGACGGATGAAGCCGACCTAAGAATGGGGTGAGAACAGCCACGAATGCCGGCAGGGCCGGGCCGCGCGATGGTCGCTCACGGCAGCCGGGCACCTGACACGCCGGCCGTCTGCGAACGGCCGGCGGTATCGGGGTGACCGCCTCGATAGGATCCGGGGTAGGAGGTAATCGTGACGAGTAGACGTTTGGTCGGGGTAGTGATTCTGCTGGTTCTGTTGATGTCCGCATGTGCTGCCGGCGCTAATCCGCAGGTCGATCTGGCAGCGGAAGACGGTGAGGTGGCCGGTTTCTGGACGGGTCTGTGGCACGGGATCATCCTGCCCTTCACGTTCATTGTTTCGCTGTTCAGCGACAACGTGAATGTCTACGAAGTATTCAACAGCGGTGGCTGGTACAACTTCGGGTTCGTGCTGGGCGCCGGCACTCTGCTCGGCGGTTCGGGTTCCGGAGCGAGGGGGCGGAGGCGCTAGCCGGCGACCGGCTACCAGCTCTCGGGTATCGGCTGTCCTTCGGTGTACCCGGTGAATGACTGGACTCCGACGACGGCCCGTTCGTGGAACTCATCGATGTTCGTCGCGCCCACGTAGGTGCTGGCGGATCGCACTCCGGTCACGATGCGGTCGAGTATGTCTTCGACGCTCGGTGTTCTCGGGTCCAGGTACATGCGCGATTGCGAGATGCCCTCTTCGAACATCTCTTTGCGCGCTCTCTCGAAAGCGGTCTCGGCCCGGGAACGGAAGGTGACGGCTCGCCGGGAGGCCATCCCATAGTTCTCTTTGTAGAGCTTGCCGTCTGAGTCGCGGAGCGTGTCGGCGGCAGACTCGAACGTGCCGGCAAACCAGGATCCGATCATGACGTTGGCTGCTCCCGCAGCGATGGCCAGAGCGACATCGCGGGGATGCCGGACCCCGCCATCGGCCCATACATGCCTGCCGGCAGCACGGGCCGCGGCAGCGCAATCCACGACCGCCGAGAACTGCGGGCGCCCGACTCCGGTCATCATCCGGGTTGTGCACATGGCTCCCGGTCCAACCCCGACCTTCACGATGTCCGCACCTGCGTTGATGAGGTCCTTGGTCCCCTCCGCGGTTACGACGTTCCCCGCCACAACCGGGAGTTCGTCGTTGACCGAGCGAACCGCCGCCAGCGCTTCGATCATCTTCTGCTGGTGGCCGTGCGCGGTGTCGACAACGATGACATCGACTCCAGTTTCCATGAGCGTTCTCGTCTTGGCAGCAACATCTCCGTTGACGCCGATCGCAGCGGCCACCAACAACCTCCCGGTGCGGTCGACGGCCGGTCGATAGTGAGTTGCGCGCAGCGCGCCTTTCTCGGTGACCACCCCGGAGAGGCGGCCGTCGTCGTCGATCACCGGGGCCAGATGCACGCGCCGCTCGCTGAGGGCGTTGAAGAGGTCCGGGGGTGACAACTTGTCGGAGATGGCAATCGTGTGCGAACTCATGACGTCCCCCAGAGGCGTGAAACGGTCGAACCCCTCGCCGTCGACTTCTGTGAAGATGCCCACCGGGCGGTGCGCCTCGTCCACCACGATCACCGCGCCGTGGGACCGCTTGTGCATCAGATCGAGCGCGTTGATGATGCGATCGCTCGGGTGGAGCGTGATAGGCGTGTCGAAAACCAGATGACTGCGTTTCACGGCCGAGGTCATGTCTGCGATTGCCTCGGCAGGAATGTCCTGGGGGAATACGGCGACCCCGCCGCGCCTGGCAACAGTCTCGGCCATCCGCCGGCCCGCCACGGCGGTCATGTTCGCAACAACCACCGGAATGGTCGTGCCGATGCCGTCGGGAGTCGTCAGATCAACCTGCATGCGTGAGGCCACGTTCGAGTAGCTCGGCGCCAGGAAGACGTCCGAGTAGGTGAGGTCGTGCGACGGCTTTCGATCATTCAGGAACTGCATGGGGTGGACCCTTCGGTTTCTACCGTCGAGTATGGCACGGCCCGACGGCGCTGCCCCCTTTCCTGCGTCGTGTGCCACTGATGCATGTCACGTGCCCGGGTCCTCCCCGGGTAGTAGCTTCTCCGGCATGAGTGCACGGCCGTTCGACCCGCCTGTGAGACCCATGAAAGCCAAGGTCAGGGAGGAGCCACCGCGTCCACCCGGATGGGTGTACGAACCCAAATGGGACGGCTTCCGGATGATCGCCTGGGGAGGCTCCAAGCCGCGTCTCGACAGCCGGAACGGCAAGCCGCTTTTGCGGTACTTCCCCGAACTCGAGCCGGCGCTCGCCCAACTGCCTGCCGGGACGGTCGTTGACGGCGAGGTGGTGGTCGTTTCCGGCGGAGTGACCGAGTTCGACACCCTGCAGCTGCGCATACATCCGGCCGCCTCCCGCATCGCCATGCTTGCAGAGGAGATCCCGGCCGAGCTCGTCGTGTTCGACCTTCTCGCCGACCGGGGCGAGGATCTGCGATCGGCGCCATACCTCGAACGGCGCACAAAGCTCGAGGGTCTGTTCAAGGGTCTCGGATTCCCCTGGCATCTGACTCCGGCCACCTCGAGTTTCGAGGTGGCGGAAAGATGGTTCACCGAGTTCGAGGGCGCCGGATGCGATGGGATTATCTGCAAGCAAGCCGACGGTGTCTACCTCGAGGACAAACGCGAATGGATCAAGTGGAAGCATCGACGGGACGCCGACTGCGTGGTTGGCGGCTATCGGATCCACAAGGACGGCGACAAGATCGGTTCGATCCTTCTCGGGCTCTACAACGACGCGGGCGATTTGCACTTCATCGGGCACTGTTCCGGGTTCACCAACCAGGATCGGGTGGCGATCCTCGAGCTACTGGAACAGATCCGTGCGGATGAGAGCTTCGGAGGCGACGGCGGCGCCGTGCGGGTGCCCGGCGGCGAATCGCGCTGGTCGAGCGGCAAAGACTTGTCATGGATCCCCGTGCAACCCGGTGTCGTGGTGCAAGTCAGCTACGACCAGCTGGAGGGTGGGAGGTTTCGTCACGCCGCGAGATTCGAGCGTTGGCGTCCCGACAAACCGGCAGCCGAATGCACGATGGATCAGCTCGTGCGCCCTGAGGGTGCGGCCTTCAACGAAATAGTGGCCGGAGAACCCAGTACTTAGAACTCTGAACCAGAACCTCTGCACCTACTGCTTGTCGTAGGTCTCCACGACGTCCTCGACTATCAACAGCTCGACTCCCGCTCGCGCGAGAATGTGGCGAGTGTCCTGGCCCGCGTGGTAGCGACGGCGGGCGACGACCCGTTCGATTCCCGCACTGGCAATGAGCATCGCGCAAACCCGGCAGGGCTCCATCGAGCAGTAGAGCGTCGTACCTTCGAGCTGCAAGCCGTAACGGGCTGCCTGGCAGATTGCGTTCTGCTCGGCGTGAACAGTGCGAACGCAGTGTTGCCTGGTCGTGCCGTCCTCATCGATCATCTGTTTGAAGTCGTGCCCGGCATCATCACAGTGCGGCAAGCCCGACGGGGACCCTACGTAGCCGGTGCAGATGATCCGTTTGTTGCGTACAACGACGCATCCGCTCTTGCCCCGGTCACAGGTCGCACGTGTGCCGACCTGGTCCACCAGCTCGAGGAAGTACTCATCCCAACTCGGCCGCATTGGATCACTCCCGTCTCGATGTGGAGATGCACGATACCGGTGACGGGCGGGGTCGGGAGAACCGGGAACCTGCAACCCGGCAACGGAGTGCGTCGGGAGCGCGTTGTCGGTGACCGGCGGCCGCCGGGCTACTCCCAGTTCTCCTTCCGCATCTTCGACGGCTGCACGCGCGGTGGTTCGCCCGGCATCTTCGGGTAATGAGGAGGCCACGGAGCATCGCCCAGCCCGTTCTCCTCATCGGCCGCAACCATCTCGAGCAGGCCTTCGAGCCGACCGGCGGCTCCGTCGATTCCGTCCGTTAGGTCGCCCACATCTGCCCAGCGGTCCTTGAACGACATCATGTCCATCGCGCGGTGGTCTATGTCGGCCAGCTCACTCCACCGGAACGGGGCCGATACCAAACCGGTGTGACGGATCGAGTACGCAGAGGCAATCGTCTTGTCCCAGGCGTTCTGGTTGAAGTCGATGAACACCCCATCCCGCTCCTCCTTCCACCAGGCGGTCGTTGCTAGGTCATTGCGTCGCTCGACCTCCCTGGCGAGTGCCAGCCCGGCCCGGCGGATCTCATAGAAATCCCATTCCCGTTCGACGCGGGTGTAGATATGGATGCCGCGATTTCCCGACGTCTTCGGCCACCCCACGAGACCCAGGCCCTCGAGCACCTCGCGTACGGTCCCGGCAACCTCTCGAGCGGCCTCGAAGTCGTAGCCGTCGGTGGGGTCCAGGTCGATGCGGAGCTCATCGGGATGCAGCAGGTCGTCGGCCCTGGCGTTCCAGGGGTTCAGGTCGATGCAGTTCATCTGGGCCATCCAGATAACGTCGCCTTCGTCCATCGGGGCGAACATCTGGCCGGGCCGGGCGGAAGGGAAGCTCACATCGACAAGTCGCGGGGCGCCCTTCGGCCGCTTCACGAACAGCGCCCGCTCGCCGACGCCCTGGTTCCAGCGCTTCAGCAGCACCGGCCTGTTGTAGACGCCCCGCAGTGCTCCCGAAGCACACAGTAGGAAGTGTTCGACGACGTCGAGCTTCGTCCATCCCTGTTCGGGAAACAGCACCTTCTCCGGATTGCTTATCCGGATCTCGCGTCCACCGACTTCGACACGGGTGTCCTCTGAGGCCAAAGTCCTTGTCCTCTCGTTTTCGCGCGACATTCACACCCTATAGGGTCGGAATGTCGCGCGAAAACGAGTTTGCGGTGGAGCCGGTATCCTGCGGCGATGGCTCCTTCCGTCGACACCGCCATCATCTTCACGGCGAACATGGTCGGACTGGCCGCCTTCTACCAGCAAGCCTTCGAGCTGGACGACCCGGCCGAGCAAGACCGGCATCGTGGGTTTCAGCTCGACGGGTTGTACCTGGGCATCGACCAGGTCGACGGTGCATCCGCCTCTGCAAGCAATGTCACTCTGTGGTTCAGGGTCGAGGACCTCGAAGGAACATTCGAGCGGATCGTGGGGCTCGGGGCCGCAGTGAGGTATCCACCGACCGACACGCCGTGGGGCGACCGGCTGGCAGCCGTCTTCGATCCGGACGGGAACATGGTCGGCTTGTCGCAGAAGGCGCAGACGGATCCGAGGGAATCGGCGGGAATCCCGGCCGGTGGGTAGCCGCCGGCACCGGCGCCTGATGCCCGGCGGCTACTGTCGGTCCGGCGCTCATCCGCCCGGGTTGTCACCCGGACTGCATTCATTTCTGAAGTAGGCCCATTCCTCGCACTCCGACCCATCGTCGAAGATGCAGAATCCGCTCGTACCGGTGTCGTCGGTTCGCATTTCCAGCGTTCCGCCCTGCTCCTCGCAAAACACCGAGGCGGGGTTGGCAAGACCGGCGTCGTCGTCGTTGTCGTCCGTGCCGCAGCCGGCGAATGCCATGGAAATCACGAGCAGGCCCACTGGGATGATCCGCTTCATTCTGACCTCCTTACACAACACTAGGACGTCACTGACCATGCGGTAGGTTCCTCCCCCCGGTTGGGCGGCGTCGATCTCCACAGACCTTTCGGGTTAGTTCACCGGAGGCTGAAAGGTGGGTAGGAGTCCGTGAGCAGCAGCATCGCGTAGGCCTGCACTCGAGTTCCCCATCTGGCTACCCCGACCACGAAGTCGAACAGCCCGCGTGGGTAGCGGCCGGTAAACAGTATCGCGAACCAGGCGATCAGAACTGCAAAGACCGCAGCAACGGCCAGCACTGCCAGCACGATGTAATGCGGGACGGCCAGCAGCCACTTCACGAGCGGCAACCACCGGTTCAGGTCTTGTGCGGCATCCGGGTAATCGAGTTCCAGGTGTACCGACTGCTCATTCTCGGTGTCTGGGTATTTGTCGGTGAGGAGGGCTACGTAGGATCCGATGCGCATCTCGAAACGGGTCAGCTCCCGGGCGAAGTCGAACCACCAGCGCGGGTACTTCTGGCGGAAGACGATCATGAGCATCGTCGCGCCGAAGAGTCCGGCAACGATTCCCCCGCCGCTCTCGGTGGCCCTGCTCAACACTTCTCCGGTCTCGCTGATCACCGTTGCGGTTGAACTGGCGGTCCCTGAGAGCAACGTTGCAACGATGGCGATCGGGATGACCCAGATCAGCCTGAAGAACGTAGTGAACCGGTCAAGCGACTCGGGGTAGTCGATGTCGAGGCGGGCTGGGTACGAATCCGACTGGGTGACCACGGTAAGCCTCCTTGGGTAGGTCAACGTCGGGCACACATTGCCCGACGAAACAGGCCATTGCCGACGGTACGCGGTCCGCCGGTCATTCGGTAGGGCCGAACGACTCACCGGTCTTGATGGCGGAGGCGGGAGAGCGGCGCGGGGCGCCGTAGCCGATCGAGGAACGTTCGTCGGGCCGGGGCGACTGCTCCACAGCAATCCAAGTGGCGGGCAGTTGTGGGCGAAGGCTCGTAGTGGGATAGGGTGGGCCCATGGATGCCATGAATCACCGAATCACGCTTGCAAAGAGACCGGTCGGCGCAGTGGCCGACGACTGCTTCGCCGCCGACGACGTACCCGTGCCTTCTCCCGGGCCGGGCGAGGTCCTGGTGGAGGTGACGTGGCTGTCGATCGACCCGACCATCAGGGGCTGGATGGCCTACGACACCTATCTGCCGGCTATCGAGATCGGCGCGCCCATACGCAGCGGCGGGTTGGGAAAGGTGGTCGAGTCGGACAACGACGCCTACCCGGTTGGATCCACCGTCTTCGGGATGACCGGATGGCAGCAGTACTCCGTGTTCGAGAGGGGCCTTCAGATCGTTTCCGATCGTGTTCCGCCCGAAGCGGCGCTGAGCGTGTTCGGGACTACCGGTCTCACCGCCTACTTCGGTCTCCTCGACATCGGCCGTCCGGTCGCCGGCGAGACGGTCCTCGTGTCCGGAGCTGCGGGTGCGACCGGTTCCGTCGCGGGCCAGATCGCCAAGATCAAGGGCTGCCGCGTCGTCGGTCTCGCCGGGTCGGACGAGAAGTGCGCCTGGCTCACGGACGAGGCGGGCTTCGACGCGGCCATCAACTACAAGACCGACAACGTACGGCGGGCGATCGGTCAAGCCTGCCCCGACGGCGTCGACATCTTCTTCGACAATGTGGGTGGAGAGATTCTCGAGGCGGCCATCGGCCATCTGGCCCTTCGCGGACGCGTCGTCATGTGCGGCGCCATTTCCCAGTACAACGACGAGGTGCCCGGCCCGGGCCCCAGGAATCTGGGGATGCTCATCAGCAAGCGGGGTCGGATGGAGGGGTTCATCGTCCTCGACTACTTGCGCCGTGCCCCCGAGGCGATCGGCGAGCTGTCTGGTTGGGTTGCCGACGGCCGGCTGGCCTACAAGACGGACGTTGTCGATGGCCTCGACAACGCTCCGGCCGCCCTCGACCGTTTGTTCAGTGGAGCCAACACAGGCAAGGTGATGGTTCGCCTGTAGGCGGTCGCGTGTCTAGGCCGACCAGGGTGGTCCGCTGACGTATTTCCATCCGGCGTCGGGGAGCAAGGCGATTGCAGTCCCGCCGTCCCGGCTGAGTGTCTCGACGGCTGCGTGGAGCACCGCCCCCGACGACGTGCCGACGAACTGGCCTTCGGCCCTCATGGTGCAGGCAACCATGTCTGTGGCGGCGGCTGCGTGCACTTCGTGTCTGTCCGTGACAAGTGACAGATCTGCAACCGGCGGTTGGAAGGGGTCGTTCTGGGAACGCATCCCGCCGATCGGATCGTCGACGAACGGCTCCACCGAGTGAACCCGCAGTGAGGGCCACCGCCGCACGAGGCCCCGGCTGTTGCCGGTCAGGGTCCCGCCGGTTCCGTACGCACCGAAGAAGTGCCCGGGAGGGTCATCGAGCGACCAGTCGCGGATGATCTCGAGCGATGTTCCGAAGAAGTGCGCGTAGACGTTCCACCGGTTGCCGTACTGGTCGAGCATCTGCCCCTCGCCGGCTTCGACCAGTTCACGTGCATGAGCGATTGCACCGTTGGGACCGCCGGGAACCTCTATCAGGTCTGCACCGTAGGCGCGCAGCAGCTGTTTGCGTTCCTCGGTGGCGGTGTCCGGCAGGCAGATGGTCATCGGGTGACCGTGCAGTACGGCCAGTCTGGCGAGACCGATACCGGTGTTTCCGGATGTGGCCTCGATGAGCGGCTGCCCGGGGAGCAGCTTGCGCGTCTGTACCGCGTTCTGGAACATGAACCAGGCCGCCCGGTCCTTGATCGATCCCGTCGGGTTGAACCACTCGAGTTTGGCGAACAGGCGGGTGCCGGCAGGCGCCAGATTGGAGAACTCGACGAGGGGAGTATTGCCCGGTTTCATGACTTTGCAACCGTAGCCGGATAACGGAGGTACCGATCCGGGACACGATGGACTATTGCCTCTGGTGAGTGGTGGCACCGTTCTGAGAACGTGAGCTCATTGCCGTTGGAGCTGGAGGAACTTTGTCTGCTCCCGTGACCACCGAACTGGTATGGCGAGTCGTGGACAAGCACGTCTTCGCCGTTCTCGCCCTCGTGACTCCCGCCGGCGAGGCTCGCTCGGCGGGCATCGTCTACGTGGTCGACCACCACAACTTCTATATATCGACGGGCCGGGAAACATGGAAATCCCGCCACATCATGGCCAATCCCAACGTCTCGTTGACCGTCACGATCCCGAAGCGGCTTCCGTTCGTCCCATTCCTCAAGATTCCTTCGGCCGTGGCGACGTGCCAGGGAACCGCGGAGATTCTCGACGTCGGGGAGGTGGATCCATCGATTGTGCAGCGGATCTACCGCGGCATGGAGGTGACCGAACAGATCCGCAGGGATACCTGTGTGATCAAGGTCACGCCGACCGGCGACTTCGTCACCTACGGAATCGGCGTTCCGATGATCCGAATGCGGAATCCCGAGGAAGCGCAGGGACGCGCACCGGTGCGATAGAGATTCAGTCTCCGACGAGCTTCTTGGCCAGCCGGTTGAGATCGTCCAGTCGCGCTCCGACCAGCTGATCGCCGAGATGCCGGAGGGCGTCGACGTTCTCGGCACTGACGTCGTCCATGGCGTAGCTGGCTGCATTCTTCAAGTCGATCTGGAATCGCCAGTAGTGGTCGCCGATGAGTGTGCTCAGCACCTGGTCGTGGAGCGCCGCCTGGCCATCCTCCGCCGCCCGGAACACGTCCTCGGCGAGTTTGAGCCAGCTTCTGCTGACGAACTCCTTGTAGGTCAGACTCTGCGATCTGCCCGGAACTCCGGTACCCAGCGACACGACCATCACGTCGTTGTCCGCCAGGCCGTGCCGGCGCGCCCGGTGGACGCCCTCGATGTATCCGACCATCGCCGGGTTCTTGGCGAAGACTCCGCCGTCGACCAGCAAACGGTTTTCGACTCCGTCCCAGTTGATGAGCAGCGGCGGGAAGTAGGTGGGGGCCGCCGATGTCGCCCGCGCTACGTCGCGCATCAAGGGGTCGGTGTCGCCGTTGGCACGAGCATCGCTCGATTTGAACAGCACCGGGCTCTTGGTCTGCAGGTCGTAGCTGGTGATGACCACATCGATCAGCGCCTGCGAGAGACGGGTTTCGCCGAAGTAGAGATCGAAGGCTCGTTCTATGCCATCGGGTGAATAGCGCGCGTTGCCGCCGTCGGGGTTGTAGCCGAATATGGCTGCGTTCGAACTCGCCGAAGCCCACCAGTCCCTGGCATCCGCCAGGCTGCGGGGAAGCGCCGTCGGTGGTTTGGGGAAGATCTCCGATCCGTGTGAGGTATAGATGTCACCGACCGTCTTGGCGGCATAGCGGGGTTTGCCGTCTTCTCCGGGAGTGGCCAGGCCGAGAGCGAGCATGCCGCCCGTCGAAGTCCCGACCATGACATCGAACAGATCGACTATCGGCCGTCCGGACAAGCTCTCGAGCGCGATGAGGAGCCGGGTCGGGATGATGCCCCGCACGCCTCCGCCCTCTATGGTCAGCACCCGGACAGGCATGCCGACAGAGTAGATGCCCCGGCGACGGGAATAGTCGGGGAACGCCTCACGAAGCCGGAATCGTCGCCCGGATGAACATGCTTGAGTTGTAGCTGGACGCGCTAGAGAGGAGGCACCTGTGGACATCATCGTCCGTTCGGCGAGGGTGAGGGGACGGCCGGACTGTGTAGACATCGGGATAGACGCCGGTCGGATCGTCGCTATCGATGATCGTATCGACGATGAGTCAGAAGTCTCCATCGATGCAGGGGGAATGCTGACTACCGAATCTTTCGTAAACCCGCATCTGCATCTGTGCAAGGTGTACACGCTGGATCGAATGGACGAACTGGCGCTTGCCGATTACCACGGCGACCAGATGGGCAAGGCGATGAACGCGATCGAGTTGGCCGCCCGGGTGAAGTCCGACTACGACGCCGCGTGGATCGTTCCAAATGCCCGAAAGGCCGTGGCCCTCGCCGCGCTGCACGGCAATACCCACATCCGGGCCTTCGCCGACGTGGACACGAAGGCACGGCTCGAGGGAATCAACGCGCTACTTCAGGTCAGGGATGAGTTCGCCGGAACGGTGGACGTTCAGGTGGTTGCTTTCGCGCAGGACGGACTGATCCGGGAGCCGGGTGCATCGGGCCTGTTGCGAGAGGCCATGGAGCTGGGCGCAGATGTCGTCGGAGGAATTCCCTGGATCGAGTTCACCGAGGTCGATGAGCAGGCGCACGTGGACCAGATCTTCGATCTCGCAGTCGAGTTCGACAAGCCGGTCTCGATGCTGGTCGACGACGCCGGCGATCCGGGCCTGCGAACCCTGGAGATGATGGCCGTCAAGGCCATCGAGAAAGGCTGGCAGGGGAGGGCGCTGGCGCACCACGCCAGGGCGATGGCGCTCTACCCGAAGCCCTATCTGCAGAAGCTGGCCGCGTTGCTGAAGGCCGCCGGGATTGGAGTGGTGACCGACCCTCACACCGGCCCGTTGCATGCCCGCGTTCGTGAACTGCTGGACGAAGGTGTCTTGGTGTGCCTCGGTCAAGACGATGTGTCGGACGCTTACTACCCGCTCGGCCGCAACAGCATGCTCGAGGTCGCCTTCCTGGCCGTACATCTGCTGTGGATGACCACCGCCGCCGACATGGAGAAGGTCTTCTCGATGGTCACAACCGATGCGGCGATCGGCATGGGCCTCGCCGACCATCGGCTGGAGGTTGGTGCCCCGGCGAATCTCGTCGTGTTGAGTGAGCCGGATGTGCGTGAAGCTCTACGTACCCACGCAGCTCCCGCGCACGTGATCAGCCACGGCCGTACCGTCGACAAGAGAGCGATGCAGACGATCGTGGATACAGGTGGAGCCGATTCTCCTTAGAAACACAGCAGAAAACGGCTGCTGAGTGACCATGGTCCTCCTTCCCCGGCCGTCGGCCGTCATGAGCGAAAATCGAGATATTAGGGTATTGACTAGATAAAATCTGAGTGATATACACTTAGATATAGCGATATTGGAGAGAGCCGGGTGAAAGGCTCTCAGGACGTAAGGAGAGTGGTATGGCACTACTTCGCTGGTCTCCTTTCGATGCCTTTGCAGCGCTCGAACGGGACATGCAGGATCTGATGGATCGTATGCCGATGCGGACCGGGGCCCGCCGGGAGCCGGTGGGTGAGTTCGTCTGGCGTCCCCGCGTCGACGTGTTCCGCGAGAAGGACGCCGTTGTTGTCCGGGCAGAGTTGCCCGGAGTAGACCCCGAGAAGGACATCGAGATATCGGTAGAGGACCGGGTGCTCCGCATTGCAGGACAGAGGTCGTTTGACCGGGAAATCGAAGAGGAAGATTTCTATCTCTCGGAGCGTTCGTTCGGCAGATTCCAGCGCGAAATCATGTTGCCGCAGGGAGTAGACGTGGATCAGCTCCAAGCCCACTTCGAGAACGGGGTCCTTTCGATGACGATCCCGCTGCCCGTCGAAGTGCAGCCGGGTTCGCGCCGGATTCCTATCTCGGTCGGATCACAGACTGAACTCGAGGCAGAAACCGGAGATTGAATGACATCGGTCACGGCGGGGCTTCCTCGATCGGTTGCCCCGCCGGCTCCGAACCGGGACGGTGGGCTTGCCGAATTGCGTCAGCGCACCTCCAGAGCGTCGAGGATCGGCAGGAGAATCGAAGCCTGATAGGCCTCACGATCTACGGAGTCGGAAGCGAGTAGGACGAGCACGGTGTATCCGTTGGTTTCCGTGATCGCAATATCGGTGGCGACTCCCTCAACCTCCAGCGTATGGATTCCCCAGATTGTGGGACCGGAGTTGTATTCGCGGCTGGTCACATCGTCGGCGTCGGCGCCGAGTTGGGCCGTCAGCGTTGTCAGAAGCAGGTTCGCCTGGTTGCCGCCCACCGCCTGAAAGAGGAGCGCGGTTTGATCGAGGCCACTCGCCCCTCGCAGGTAGACCCCCGAACCGAGTTCGCTCCAGTCGTCGGGAACGAGAGTATCGATGGTTGCTCCGAAGCTCTCGACCGTCACCGGCACCAGCCGTATCTCGGCTGCAGGCTCGTCGCCGGTGATGAAATCCGGTCCCGACATGGCCGAGACGCACGAACCGTCGGGCTCGGCGGACGGGTCGTTCAGGAATTCGAGTGCGATGGAAAGGGCACACTCGTCGGAGACCGAAGTGCCGTGCCCGAGGCCGGGGAACTCGAAGAATGAAGCGTTTGCCAGGGTCTCGGCGGCGAGAACGCCCCACGACGGGGGAGTGATCGGATCGAACTCGCCCGCCAGCACGAGGGTCGGGATGTCGCTGGCGACCGGCTCGTTCTCCAGCGCGTCGGCAGTTCCGACATCCCAGAGTTCGCAGACCTCCAGAGCGAACGGACCGGTGCTGCCACCCGATTCCACGATTCGTTTGATATAGGGGTCGAAGTCTCCGGCCGTTGCCAGCTCTGCCGGATCTGTGAAGGGAAGCTCCTCCCGGCATTGCACCGCGAAGGTCTGTCCGGTGGAGATGAACTCGATGTTGGCGAAGAAGTTGGAAAGCAACAACTCGAGCGATTGGTAGTCGCCGTTTTCGACATCATCGATCAGCCCGGGAAGGACGGGGATCAGCTCGCTCGAGTAGAGCGATTGGAACAGGAGTCCGAGCAGCGCGTCGCCTTCGACCAGCGCATCGTGTTCCTCGAGCGTGAACACATCGAGAAGCGTCGCCATGATGGGTTCGGCGTCGAGGGCGTCGACGAGTGCGAAGAACCGTGCTTCGAGGTCCGGAAAGGCTCCCGAGCACTCCGGATCTTCGGCGCAGGCGTCGAAGAACACGGTGAACGCTCTGGCCGCATTGAGTCCGACCTCGAGTGGGAGGCTCACCTGCGGTGGATAGGTCGAGTCGAGGATGACGCTCCGGATCCCCTCGGGGTGGTCCCGCATCGTCGTCAGAGCCAACCGCGTGCCGTATGAAATCCCGAAGAGGTTCCACTCTTCGTAGCCCAGGACCACCCGCAGATCGGCGAGGTCGGCCGCGCTGGCTTCACTGTTGTACAGGCTGAGTTCCGCCTCTTCAACGATTCGAGTGTGGCATTCCTCGAGTGCGGCCAGTTCCTGTGCCAGCGCCTCGTCCAGGTCGAGGTCCAGGTCGAGTTGCTCGAAGGCCAGTTCGACGGTTTCCGGGCACGCGAGCGAAGGAGAAGAGAAACCCGTTCCCCGCTGGTCGAACATGATGAAATCACGGCTCTCCAGGAAGGGAGCGAACGCCTGGGCAAACGTGAACGGCACGGCCTCGAGTGCATCGCCGCCGGGGCCGCCCTCCAGATATACGATCGGGTCCTCGGGAACTCCCGCGACCTGTGAGCGGAAGATGGCGACATGGAGACGAACCGTCTTCCCGTTCGCCGGATCGGATCGATCCTCCGGGGCGACGAGCCAGCCGCAGTCGACCTGGTATCCCGGCGGTTCGTCGAACTCGCAGCGTCCCTCGACGAAGCGTGCCCCGGTGGTCGCCTCCGGGCGGGTTTCGGTGGTTTCCGTTCGCTGCGTGGTCGTGGGTTCCACCTGGAGCGTGGTTGTTGTGGTGGTGGCTGCCGTCGGAGCTTCGTCGTCGACGCCGGCGAACAGCAGGCCGATACCGGCGACGAATGCTGCAGCGGCGAGGATGAGCAGCCATGCGGTGCGGTCCACTGATACTCCTTGCGGGAAGGGGAGAAGTGTAGGTCTGTTCGGGCAGAATCCCACCAACGGAACACTGGCACGAACCGCCGGCCGTTCCTCTCTCTGCGTCCTTCCTCGGTGCGTATTCCGGAGCAGACGTGATCCGTCCGGGCGGCCTGCATCGATCCAGCGCCGGTGACTTGCCCGCCGCGCAGACGGTCGAAGGTCGCGGGCAGTGGGCCGAGGCTAGGCTCGGCACTGGAAGGAGGTCGCATGCAAATCACCAGTCCCAGCTTCTCAGACGGCCGGATGATCCCTGGGGAGTACGCGTTCTGTGTGCCCGACGAGGAGTCGCACGCAACGTTCGGAGAGAACAAGAACCCCGCCTTCGAGTGGGACGATCTCCCCACGCAGACCAGGTCGCTCGTGTTGATTTGCCACGATCCGGATGTTCCGTCGCTACCCGACGATGTGAACCAGGAGGGCAGGGAGGTTCCGGCAGACCTTCCACGAGTGGACTTCTATCACTGGGTGCTGGTCGATCTGCCCCCAGATCTCGGGTGTTTCGGCAAAGGTGCGTTCTCCCGTGGTGTGACGGCTCGCGGCAAGGAGTCCGGAGGTCCGTTCGACACGCGTTCGGGTTTCAACAACTACACCCAATGGTTCGATGGCGACCCCGAGATGGGCGGGACCTACTACGGCTACGACGGGCCCTGCCCGCCCTGGAACGACTCGATCATCCATCACTACGTCTTCACCCTCTATGCGACGGACCTGGATCGGTGCCCTGTTGAGGGGTTGTTCTCGGGGCCGGATGTGCTGGAAGCGATAGAGGGCCACGTCCTCGACAGGGCGAGCATCACCGGCACATACACGCTCAACCCGCGGTTGTTCTGACGGGTTCGCAGCCGATGGAGGCAACGGAGCGCCCGGTCCGGGCCGGGCAGCGGTCCGTCCCTGATCGACTCCCCCCGGGTTCACGGCGTCCCCAGATTCGGGGTTGACAGGGAGTAAGGTTTTTCTTACCTTAAGTAAGAAAAACCTTTCCCAAGGAGGAGACGTGAATGCTGCCTGGCTCGGTCTTGCTCTTATCGGCGGTGCTCTCGCTCTGCTGGCCGTCGGGCGATTCGTATGGAACCTGCGACCTCAGCGGGAGATGAGGGGCATACCAATCACTCCCCTGGAGAAACTCGGCTGGGTAGGCCTGGGTGTAACCAGCTTCGTCGGCCTCGGCCTGGCGGCACTGGTCGTGTTCGAAGGGGCTGCCGGTTTCCATGAGAATCAGTCGTCTCGACTCATCTTCTGGGCTCTTCTGATGAGCGGGATAGGTGTGTGGGCGTCTGCCTGGGCAGTCATCAAACGGCGCAGCGGGGAGACGGTCGTCGACGAGCGGGACCGAGCCATTCTCGCCGGGTCCTTGTCCGTCGAGTCGGTCGTCGTGTTGCTGTCGCTCGTGGCGTGGACGGTGACGCTCACCGAGGTGTATTGGGAGGCGGGAGCAATACCGCTCGCCTACTTGCAGCTGCTCTTCTGGAGCACATTGATCGGAGGTGCATTCGGCAGGTCCCTGGGCATCGTCATGGGGTACCGCAGAGAGATCCCGGTCGATGCCTAAGGACAGAATCGCCAATCACATAAGGCGGCTGCGATTCGAGCACGGCGAGATGACCCAACAGGATCTGGCGAATAGGGTCGGCTGCACCAGGCAGACGATCATCGTTCTGGAGAAGGAGCGCTATGTTCCTTCGCTCAGCCTTGCCTTCAGGATCGCCCGTGTGTTCGGCCGCGCCGTAGAAGATGTCTTCGAACTCGTCGAGGTGGGCTGAGCGTCCTCACCCCGACACGGCCACTTCGGTCAGCGCAGTTCGAATCCGCTTCTCGCTGATCTTTCCCCGGGTTCCCAGGCTCTGCGCGAAGAGACTGACTCGCAACTCCTGAAACATCCAGGCGATGTCCGTCAACTGGGGTGAGGGCCGGAGCACCTCCTGGAGGCGGTCGTACTCATCCTCGAGGACCTGCAGCCGGGACATGAGCTCCGCGTCCCTTGCCGGGTCCTCGGCGAGGCGGGCCAGCCGGTGTTCGATCGCGTGGAGATACCGAAGCACATCCCCCAACCGGTCGGCACCAAGACCGGCCACGAAGCCCGCATAGATCAGACGGCGCAGCTGCATGCGGATGTCGGACGCAGCCTCCGGATGCGATCCGGCGACTGTGTCGATTTCGGAACGAACCTCGCGCACCGTCCAGAGAACGCGCAGCGATTGCTCGGCCACCGTCGTGAGCCTGTCGTAGAGGTCGTTCCGGGCGTTTGCCAGCAGTGCATCGAACTGGACCGCGTTCCATGGGAGCCCGGTCTCGAGCATCACCTGGTCGAGAGCACCCGCCAGGCAGTCGGCGGCCCATAGATCGGGGTCGTCGTAGGGGCTGGTGGCGAGTACCACTCTTGCGTCCCTGGTGAGGAGCGGCTTCAGCAGTTTGGCCGGCGCCGGCAGGTTCAATAGAAGAAGTCTCCTGGTGCCGTCCCACATGGCCTCGACTTGCTCGACCTCCGTCGCCAGCAAGCGCACGCTCACCGAATCGACCTCGTCGATCAGGGCCGGAAATGCGGTGACCGCGTGATCGGTACCGTCGATCTGAACGCTCTGCGGCAGCTCTCCGATGCTCCAGGTTGTCAGATCTTGCACTTCGAGCTCGTGGCGAATCGTCGAGGCCGCGGTGCGGGCGGCGCTTCGCAGCTCTTCCTTGAGAACGGTGAGGTTCCGTCCTTCGGCCACCACCGAACCATCACCGGCCATGATTCTGAAGCTGGGCCGAAGATGAGATGGCAGCTCCTCCAGATCGAACGCATCTGGCGGAAGCGGCTCACCGACGATCCGGGCCAGCTCGCGGCGCAGGAACGCGGTGAGTCCCACACCTGCGGGAACCCCGCCGGCCAGCAGGCGGACGGCGGTGTCCGGAATGGGAGACAGAGCCTTCCTGAACCGTTTGGGAAGCAAGCGGATCAGCGCCACGACCAGCTCCTCCCGCAAACCCGGGATGTGCCATTCGAAGACCGAAGGATCGAGACGGTCCAGCTCGGATAGCGGAATGACCACGGAGACCCCGTCCGTCGGGCTCTCGGGATCGAACTCGTAGCCGAGCGGGATGGCCAGATCTCCATGCCGCCACTCCTCCGGGTAGGCCTCATCGTCAACCGGCCCGGCCTCCGGATCGATCAGGTCGGCGACCGAGAGATCCAGCAGCTGAGGCGTTGCGGCCTTTGCCTTCCTCCACCAGGCGTCGAAGTGCCGGACTGAAGTGATATCGCCGGGCAGGCGAGCGTCGAAGAACTCGAACACGGTACGGTCGTCGACGAGCAGGTCGGTCCTGCGCGACCGGGCCTCGAGCCCGAGCACCTCCTGGATCATCTCGCGATTGTGGTGAACGAAAGCGTGCTCGCTCTCCCAGTCGCCGGCGACCAGGGCATTGAGTATGAACAGTTCGCGAGCCGTCGCCGGGTCGACGTGCCCGTACAGGACGCGGCGGGCGGTCTGAAGGGGTAGCCCGTAGATCGTCGCGGTCTCATGCGCGACCGCCGCGCCTTGCTCACGATCCCACCAGGGGTCGGAGTACGACCGCCTGACCAGGTGGGATCCCACCTCTTCGATCCATTCAGGCTCCACCGCGGTCACGCCGCGTGCCCACAGGCGGCTGGTCTCGACCAGCTCGGCTGCCATGACCCAGGCGGGTGCACGCTTGAAGAGGACGGAGCCGGGGTTGATGGCGAAACGGGAGCCGCGAGCTCCCCGGTACTCGAAGCCATCCGGATCCTTCGAACCGACGTGTGACAGCAACCCGGCGAGCAGCGACCGATGGATCGCGTCGGGCCCGGCCGGCTCCGGGTTGCGCTTCAGTCCCATCTCTCCGGCGACTTCCCGCAGCTGGGCGTGCACGTCCTGCCATTCCCGAACCCTCCGGTAGCTGAGGAACTCGTTGCGGCACATACGGCGAAACCGGCTGGAGGATCGTGCCCTGCGCTCCTCGTGCAGGTAGTCCCACAGGTGCAGCCAGCTGAGGAAGTCGGAGTCAGGGTCGGCGAACCGGGCGTGGAGCTGGTCGGCGTGCTGCTGCTCTTCGACCGGCCGTTCGCGCGGATCGTTGATCGCCAGCGCCGAAGCGATGATCAATACTTCGCGCAGGCAGTCGTTGTGCCCGGAGGCGAGGATCATCCGTGCCAGGCGCAGGTCGACCGGAAGCCTGGCCAGCTGTCTGCCGAGCTCGGTGAGCCATTTGCCGGTCCGCTCACCTGCCGGGTCGACCGCCCCGAGCTCCTCGAGGAGCG
>DATIPS010000062.1 GCA_035471805.1 Acidimicrobiia bacterium
ATCCCGGGTAGCCGCGCCGACCGGGGACTTCCTCACGAGCCGTCGCCACCTCGCGCAGGGCCTCGCAGTAATTCGTCATGTCGGTGAGGATCGCCAGAACGTGGAAGTCCTGCTGAAACGCCAGATACTCGGCCGTCGTCAGAGCCAGGCGCGGCGTCAGCAGACGTTCGATGGTCGGATCGTCGGCCAGATTCATGAACAACACCGTGCGGTGCAATTGACCGCTGTCTTCGAGGGTTGCGCGAAAGAAGGCCGCCTCACGGTGCGTGATTCCCATTGCGGCGAAGACGACCACGAAATCCTCTCGGCCGGATTCGCCGACGCGCGCTTCGGTGGCAATCTGTGCGGCCAGCTCACCGGCCGGGAGCCCGAAACCCGAGAAAATCGGAAGCTTCTGGCCGCGCACCAGCGTGTTCAGGCCGTCGATCGCCGAGATACCAGTCTCGATGAACTCACGGGGATAGGCGCGTGCCGCCGGATTGATGGGCAGCCCGTTGACTTCCCAGAATGCCTCCGGCATCAGCGGAGGTCCGCCGTCGATCGGCTTACCCGACCCGTCGAGCATCCTCCCCAGTACTTCGCGACCGACCCCCAGGCGAGCGGCATCACCGCCCAACCTCACGCGGGTCGTCGCCAGATCCAGGCCGCGGGTACCGGCATAGACCTCGATGACCGCTCTGTCGCGATCAACCTCCAGTACCTGGCCCCGCCGGACCTCACCGTCGGGAGCGACCACCTCGACTACCTCACCCAGATGCACGCCGTCGGCCCGGTCGGCAAAGATGAGAGGGCCCGAAACATAGGAGACGGTCTGCAGTTCAGTCGTGTGAAGCCCGCGTCTTCGCGTCACAAGGACCCCACCTCCTCGTCGATCCGGGCGATCAGATCCCGTCCACGTGCCTCGGCTTCATCCGGCGGCCATGCTCGCATTCGGGCTATGTCCGCCAGCACCCCGAGTGAGGTCGCCCGCTCGATATCGGTCGATTCGTCGACCTTGCCGAAGAGCTGCTCGTGAAAGCGGTGGATCACCCGCAGCATCCAGTACTGCTTGGTGAGCGGACAGAAAGCGTCGACCTCGTCGAATGCCGACTGCTGCATGAAATCCTCGCGAAGAATCCGTCCGGTTTGGAAAGTCACCCGCTCGCTCGGTGCAAGCACGTCGATTCCGAGCAACTGAACGATGTTCTGGAGTTCCTCTTCCTGACCGAGTACCCCTAGAGCCCAACTGCGCTGCTCCGTCCAATCGTCGGCTACCGATTCGTCGAACCATCCTCCCAGGTCGTAGAGGCTGTAACTGCGCGTCCAGTGGATCGCCGGGAAGTGCCGGCGCCGGGCGAGGTCCGCGTCGAGCGACCAGAACGTTCCTGCCAGCCGCAGGCTGTACTGGGTGACCGGTTCCGAGAAGTCGCCGCCGGGTGGAGACACCGCGCCGACGACGCTCACCGATCCCGCCCGGGGTTCGGACCCGAGCGACAGCACCGCTCCGGCCCTCTCATAGAACTCGGAGAGACGTGACGGCAGGTACGCCGGATAGCCCTCTTCGCCCGGCATCTCCTCCAACCGGCTGGACACCTCGCGCAAGGCCT
Source organism: Acidimicrobiia bacterium (assembly GCA_035471805.1). Classification (NCBI taxonomy): domain Bacteria; kingdom Bacillati; phylum Actinomycetota; class Acidimicrobiia; species Acidimicrobiia bacterium. The sequence continues at coordinate 1,587 of DATIPS010000062.1, forward strand.
CACCCCATCGACTGGTGCTATCGGCAAGCAGCGCCACGTCGTATCCCTGATCCCTGTAGTACTCGGCGATCGTGATACCGGTGTAGATGCTGGCCTCTCGAGCAGCGACCGGCATGTTCGAGGTGTTGGCGATGAGGATGGTCCTCTCCATCAGCCGGGCGCCGGTGCGCGGATCCTCGAGATTGGGAAACTCTTCGAGTACCTCGGCCAGTTCGTTGCCGCGTTCCCCGCACGCCACGTAGACGACCACGTCGGCATCGGCCCATCTTGCGAGCGTCTGCTCGTGCACGGTCTTGCCCGTACCGAAACCTCCCGGAATGGTCGCAGTTCCCCCGCGCGCCAGCGGGAACAGGGTATCGACGACACGCTGGCCGGTGATCAACGGCGCGGACGGGTCCAAACGGAGAGAAGCCGGCCGCCGCCGGCGCACCGGCCAGCGGATGGTCATGAACACCGGCGTACCGTCGACCCAAACAACAGGGTCCTCCGCCCGTGCCGAACCCTTGCCGAGCGACGTTATCCGTCCGGAGACACCGAGCGGAACCAGGATGCGATGGTCGAGGGCCGACGTTTCCGGAGTGGTTGCGACGATGTCACCGGCGACCACCCGGTCGCCCTCTTCGACACAGAAGGTCAAGTCCCACGACCGATCCCGGTCTATCGAAGGCAACTCGATGCCCCGCCGGATGAATGGGCGGCCGTAGGGCCCGGACGCATCGGCGGCGAGCGCCGGCAACGGCCGCTGCACCCCATCGAACACCCGACCCAGCAACCCGGGCCCCAGTTCCACAGTGAGCGGCTCCCCTGTGTCGACCACGGACGAACCCACCTGCAGGCCACTCGTGTCCTCGTATATCTGTATGACGGTTCGATCGGCGTGGAGGCGGATCACCTCGCCGATCAAGCGGCGCCGGCCGACGCGTACGACGTTATACAGGCGAGCATCACGCAGGCCGGCAGCCTCGGCTACCGGCCCGGCCAGGCGCGTGAGCGTTCCGGAGGATTCGCCGATCATCGGCTGTCCTCTCCAAACGTGATGTGGTAGCCCACCGCCCGGCCGAGCAGGGCGGCGATGCGTGCCCTCCGACTCACTCCCTCGTCGGCGCCGAAGCCGGCCGGGACTGAGATAACGACGGGTGATACCGATTTCTCGAGACGGTCCCGCAGATGGGGATCGAAGCGGAGGAAGAAGGGCTCGTACACACCGATGACGCCTCGCTCCCCCTCGGTGATCAAATCATCAACCGCGCTCGCCGCCTGAGCCGGATCGACGACGGGACGCACTCCGGCGCCCGCCAGCCGGAAGCCCGCAGCCAGCTCCGGAGGAGCCACGATCGTGAGGTGAGCCGAGGTCATGATGCGATCAGCTCCCGCTCGATGACGTCGGACGGAATAGCGTGCACCACACCTCGACCGATCAGCCGGAGGTTGCGGGCCTCACTCTCCTTGGTCCACGCGAAAGCCACCGGAATTGCGATACCCAGGGGATCACCTTTCGCGAAGAGACCCACTGCCTCCTGTGCCATTGCCGACTCCAGAGCAGCCGAGAAGCGCAGCAGGTCGCCGTCTACCGACCAGCCGGCCGCGGCTGCCTTCCAGGATGCCGGAATGGGCGCATCCTGCAGGAGACGGACGACATCGCCGGGTGTCCCGGCAAGCCGAACCGACTCGAGGGAGTCGAACGGAATCCGTCCTGCGGAGAGGTAGTGGGCAGAAGGGTCACCGAGGTCCCAGCCGGGTTCGGCCTCTACTCGCGAGCTGCGCAGCCGCAGAGCGGTGTTGAGGTTCGTCTGATCCATCTCGAGGCGAAGCATTCGGGCGAGTTCGTCGTTCGGACCGCCGCCCAGTGACGAGTGGAGGTGATCGGCGTACGCTCGATTGAGCGTGCCCTCGATCAAACTCGGATCGTTGGTCGCCTCGTATTCCGGCCAGACTGCGATCAACCGGCCGGCCGTTCCTGCGGAAGGCAGGCTCCACGCCACCAGGAGTTCCACGGTCGCCCGCAGGCCGGGTTGCGAAGCGAGCTCGATCAGGGCCGGTTCGTCGATCGTACCCGCCGGGACCAGAAGGCGAACGATCTGCTCGGAACCCTCGAGCCGCACCCGGCCCCGGAGGATCGTGCGCAGGTTGCGGAGGTCCCAGCGTCGGAGCAGCAACTCGAGCCTGCTCCTCTCCGGGCCGTCGAAGAATCTCTCCAGCATTCGAAGGTGCCGGGCCAGGTGAGATCGGACTGCCTCGTCCAGGCAACGCAACCCCGAGAACCGCAACATCGCCGCCTGTACCTCCGATGCGTATGCGGTGTCGGCAAGTGCCCCGAGCAGCCGCTCGATGGTGCCGGCGCTCAGGAGACCGGACAGCTCATCGGGGGTCAGCATCCGTGACCGTAGGGCCCGAATCCTGGCGTTGCCGTAGTCGTAGCCGTTCATGTCGGGATCCTTCGACCGATCTTCTCGGCGAAGATGAGCCGGAGGAGGTCGTCGGCCCGGGCGAGCCGGGATTCGAAGTCGTTTCGCACGACCCGGCCGTTGTCGCCGCTCACCCCGGCACCGCCCCTCGTGTTCAAGGTGGCCTCGAGTTTGAGATCGCTACGGCCGTCGCCGGAGAGGATGCGCCGTGCCAGCTCCTCGTCTTCCGGATCGACGCTGAGCGTGGTGGCTTCCGGCAGCGCAACGCAGCACTCCCGGATGAGGCGAGCCAGAACCTCCTCGTAGCATCTGGTCCCGCGCAGCGACCCGATTATCTCCGAAGCTGCGTCACGGGTTTCGACGTACAGTGCCTCGACCTCGGCTCGCACCGCTCGATCTGCCTCGAGCCGGGCGCGATTCACTATCCGATCGGCCTGTCGTTCCGCAGCAGGATCACGGCCCCGGGCGAGTCGCTCCCTTTCGCTCCCTGCCTGCCGGCGGGCGTGATCCAACAGAGCCGAACACTCGTCGTCGGCCTGCGCCACGATCGTCTCGATTTCGGCAGCGGCCCCGGCGCGGATGGCGTCGAGGATGTCGGCGAGTGCCAATCAACCCCCCAGCAAGATGATGATCATCGCCGCAACCGCGAATCCCAGGATCACGAGAGTCTCGGGGATTGCCACCAGCAGGATGACCCTGCCGAGCAGCTCCGGTTTCTCGGTCAGGGCTCCGATTCCGGCAGATCCGATACGGCCCTGCGCGTAGCCGGTACCGATCGCTGCCAGCCCGACTGCGAACCCGGCCCCGATGCCGAGCAAACCGGCTTTGAGGCCCAGGCCGATCTCGATCAGACCACCTTCCATGAGAATCTCCTTTCGGTCACATTGAAACCACCCGGTTGTCCAGGCCGCCGAACGGCCGGAATTCGTCTCCCCCCTCGTCGTAGAACTTGCTGAAGAACTCCACGTAGTGGAGGCGCAGCGCCTGGACCGTCGGGCTGAAGGCGCCGAGCGCCAGATTGAGCGCGTGGAATAGGGCAGCGATCATGATGCCGAGCCACAAAGGTGCGGCGGCGCCTAGTTCGTTGGCTACGCGGGCCAGATACACCGATGCCACCCCGAGTGCGGCGATACGAAGATAGGACAGAACGTTGCCGACCAGTCCGATGATCTCTAGAGGTGCCATCACCGGCCCCAGTCCGCCGCCCATCACCATGAGAACGACCGTGGCAACCACGATGGCTGCGAACGACGGAGTCACCAGGGAGCGAGGCAGGAAGTCTGCTGCGACGGCAGCCAGCGTGAACAAAGCTCCAAGAGTGAGCAGGAGCATCAGACGCTCGATGGTTTCGTGTCTCCGGTGGAACTTCAACGATTGCCAGACTCCCAGGAGCAGGCCGAGGGTGACGTGACCCGCCCCGATCGCGAGTGAGAACAGCAGCAGAGGCTCGAGCGCTTCCTCCCGGTTGATCCAGATCGGCTCGATTCCCAGCAGTCGGTGCCCGAGATCGCCCAGGTATTCGCCGTAGACGACCCCCCAGAGGACCGCCCACGAGGCGGACAGCAAGAACACCCGGCTCAGGTCCCGGAGGGCGGGAGATCGATTCCGCAGGTAGCGGTTCGCCAGCGCGGCCAGCCCGAGCAGGATTGCCCCGTAGATCACGTCGCCGAGCATGATCCCGAAGAACAACGGAACGAAGAGGCCCATCAGAAGGGTTGGATCGACGCTCCCGTAGCGCGGGATCGCAAGCAGACGCACCAGGAATTCGAACGGCCGGGCCGGTGCCGGATTGTGCATGAGCACCGGGGGGACCTCTCCCTCCTCGACGGCGGCCCTCTCAACGATGACCTTCTCCCCCACTCGCTCCGCAACCACCTTTTCGATCTGACCGGCTGCCCGCTCGGGAACCCAGCCCGAGATGACGAAAGTGTGAGCCGTTGCCCCGAGGTGGCGGATGGCGCCGAGCTGATCGAGATGCCGGTCCAGGTAGGAACCGGCCGCAGCCCAATCGGCGTGAGCGGCGACGAGCACATCGAGCTCCCGTTGAGACGAAGCTATCTCCCCGGGCAGATCAGCGAGCCTGGCCTTCATGGCACTGATTGCCTCGCGAAACGACATAGTCTCGTACTGCCTGGGAAGCCGCACACGGCTGATGGCTTCGCGGCCGAGCAACGAAGCAACCTCCTCGGAATGGTCGCGGGGATACACGAGCACGGCACCGACCGTGTTCGAATCGACATGATCCGAGATGATCTCGAAGTTGCCTGCCAGTTTCTCAGTCAGTTGAACGTTCAGCTCGCCCAGCACGGAAGAGTGGCGGCTCTCAACAAGGAGTACGGCCGTTCCGTATCCCCGCAGTTGGGCGAGTCCCGGCACGAGAGGGAGCAGCTTGGTCAGGGAGGCGACATGCCGGGGAAGCGTCTCCTGCTCCCGGGTCAGATCGTCGATGTGGTGGACGAGCTGCTCGACCTTCGGGGCGAGTTCGTTGAGCTCGCCCCGCATCCGGTCGAGACTGATTTCCGTCATCTCCGGAAGCACCAGACCGGGATCGGGCAGACCGGGCACCAACGCCAGCACCGAACCGAGCCGCGCTCGCAGGTAGCGCAGATCTTCGATCCTCTGCAAGTGCTGTTCGTCCACCGCCAGAGGAGGGAGCGGCACCGTCGCGTCATCCGAAACGTCGATGAGGTGCACGTTGCGCAGTCCGTGCAGCACGGCCAGAGTTTCATCGAGTTCGCTCTGATGGCCGATGATGTGGAGCTTGGCCATCGTCTCCAACATGGCTATGCGCTCTCTTCCTCTGGAGGGGCGAGAAGCAGTTCCACCATGGCATCGACGGCCTCCTCGACGAAGGGGGCAGCCTCCCCATGCAACCGCCGGATGGCGAGTTCGGCGCCGTCGCGTATCCGCCCGGCTTCCTCATGGGCGGCGGCAACCCTCTCCTCATAGCGTGCTCGAGCCGCCTCCCGTCCCGCTCTTCTGGCGGCCTCGACCATTCTGCGCGCTTCAACGCGAGCCGATCTCACGCTCTCCCCGGCCGCCGTCCTGGCAGCTTCGATGGACCGCGCCACCTCGAGTTCGTGCTCCCGGATCTGCTGCACGGCATCGGCCGGTCCGCGAACCGTCATGAGACGGCCCCGGCACGCGCCGTCCTGCGCGCCATGTAGCGCTTCAGGCGGAAGTGGTCTTGACGTTCACGCTCATCGAGGACGCTCTGAATCGTTCGCTGTTCGCGTTCCAGCTGCGGTATGACGACCGATTCGAGGGCATTGACACGACGGGTCGTCGTGGCGATTTCGTCGACGAGGCGTCGCAGCCGAAGCTCCTCGGCGGCCAGTTCGAGCAAGAGCGACACCACCGACTCGAATCCCTCGGCGGCCCTGTCGATGTAGGCGCTCGAACCGGCGAGCGTGTAGCCCCGCCCGATTCTCGGACGTCCCACCGGCTCGTATTCGATATTGGCGATGCGAACACCCATGACGGTGGCAGTCCTCGCCTGGAGAGGGATCTCCCTTCGGGTCGCCAGACCAAGCGACATGACCTCTTCGGAACCGTGAACAGCTTCTGCGCGGGCTAGAGCGGAACGGCCTTCGACGGCGGCGCGGTCTAGTGCTCCGCTGCCGGCGAGTACCACGTCGGCAACTCTGCGGAACTCCTCCATGAGCTGATCGCGCTTCTCTTTGAGTACATCTCTACCCCGCGCCGCCAGGCTGATTCGCGTGCGACACCGCAGCAGGCCGGTGCGGGTGGCGGTGATCTGTTCCACAGCACACTCCGAACATCCAAAGCCCTTCTCCTCGCAGTGTCACCGTTCGGACCACCGTTGCGTAACGGGGCAGAAGTCACAATCTGTGAGCCTCAAGAGAGGGGAGGCCCGCGCCGGGTGACAATTGGTATCGCTATACGGCCATACGGCCCGTTACCTGCGCGACACTCCGTCGGTAGTGTTACAGCAGAACGTGGTGTCCCGAATAGTCGAGCACCGAGTCGAGAGCGCCGGCAGGCCGAGCGCCTGCCTCCCGCCCCATCGGTTCTCTGACGGGAGAGGTTATGACGTCGATAGTCGTCGATGTCCCGGCTATGTACGCCGACCACCATGTGGTCGAGGTCAGGCGGATGCTCCTCGACGTTCCGGGGGTCGACTCCATCTACGCCTCGAGCGCATTTCGTGTCGTTGAGATCGAGTTCGACGAATCCCTGACCACCGCGGAAGCACTCGAACGGTTGATCGGCGAAGCCGGCTATCAGATTGCGCCGCCCGTGCCGACCGAGTCCGGCGAGCCGGTGCCCGGCGGCGCCGGACCGCGCTTCAAGCGACTCACTACCACTCATCCGGCCGCCGGTAGCGGGGTGGCGTTCCGGCAGGACACCGTCATGTACGCAGCGGGAGAAGAGCGAGAAGGCTGGAGAATCGAGGACGTGGGGAGGATGCACCGGTGACCGAGCAAGACATTCCGTCCCCCAGGAGAGGGAGACGTAGCCCGCAGGAGGCGTCGGTGGATCCTGCGGCGCAGGCAATGCTCGCATTCGCCGATGAGATCGGTGCTTCGACGGCGTTCAGTCGGGCGGACACTCTGGGTCCCTGCAATATCGGTGCCGTCGGAATGTGTTGCAGTCTGTGCGGCATGGGCCCGTGTCGCCTGACCAAGGACGGGTCTACGGGTGTCTGCGGCGCCACGATCGACACTATCCAGGCCAGGAACTTCATCAGATCGGTCGCGGCCGGAGCAGCAGCGCACTCCGATCATGGACGGGATCTCGCCTTCACCCTGAAGGCGGTGGCGGACGGTGAGGCCGAGGGTTACACGATTCGCGACGTGCCGAAACTCAGAGTCGTCGCGAGCCATTACGGGATCGACGTGCGCGACCGCAGCCCGGAGGAAATAGCCGGCGACCTGGCGGACCTCTACCTGGAGCAGTTCGGCAGGCAGAAGGGTTTCCTCGAACCAATCGGTCGAGCGCCCGCCAAGCGCCGGAAGCGGTGGGAGGAACTAGGCGTGACGCCGCGCGGAATCGACCGGGAGGTCGTTGAGGCGCTGCACCGCACACACATGGGAGACGACCAGGACCCTGCCCACATCCTCCACCATGCCGTGCGCACCTCTCTGGCAGATGGTTGGGGCGGCAGCATGATCGCCACGGACATCTCCGACATCCTGTTCGGGACTCCCGCCCCACTGCTCGGAGAGGCCAATCTGGGCGTCCTGAAGGAGGACATGGTCAACGTCGTCGTTCACGGCCACGAGCCGACGTTGAGCGAAATGATCGTCGCCGCCAGCAGGGACCCGGAAATCGTCGAGTACGCTCGCGCCGCCGGAGCGACCGGGATAAACCTGGCCGGAATCTGCTGCACCGCCAATGAGATCCTGATGCGGCAGGGCATTCCGGCGGCGGGCAACTTCCTCCAGCAGGAACTCGCCATACTCACCGGTGCAATCGAGGCGATGGTGGTCGACGTCCAGTGCATCATGCAGGCACTGGTTGCCCTGGCGGAGGGTTTTCACACGAAGATCATCACGACGTCGGCAAAGGTGAAGATCAAGGGTGCCACGCACATAGAGTTCGATGAGCACCACGCGATGGGCATCGCCAAGGACATACTGCGGATGGCCATCGACAACTACCGCGAGCGGGGCGAGACCCACATCCCGGACTACCGCAACACGCTGACCCCGGGTTTCTCACACGAGTACGTCAACTACATGCTCGGCGGCAGCTATCGAGGATCTTTCCGACCACTCAACGACGCAATCATGGCCGGCCGTATCCGGGGGGTTGCCGCAATCGTCGGGTGCACGAATCCCCGCATACAGCACGACTCCATGCATACGGCGATCACCAGTGCCCTGCTCCGGCAGGACGTGCTGGTCGTCGAAACGGGCTGCGCGGCCATTGCCAACGCCAAGATCGGCCTTCTCGTCGGTGACGCCGGCCTGGACAAGGTCGGACCCGGCCTCCGGGAAGTGTGCGAAACGGTAGGCATTCCGCCCGTGCTCCACATGGGTTCGTGCGTGGACAACACCCGCATCTTGACGGTCCTCACCCAGATGGTGGAGGAAGGCGGCCTCGGCGACGACATCGATGAGATCCCGGCCGTCGGCCTGGCTCCCGAGTGGATGAGCGAGAAGGCGCTATCGATCGCCACATACTGCGTCGCCTCGGGCGCCTACGTGATCATGGGCGGCAGCAACCCGGTCGAAGGCCGCCAGGACAAGGTCCCGGAGAGTGTATTGGTGGCGGACCACATGAGCTCCGGTTGGAATGAGATGTACGGGGGGAAACTGGAGTTCGTCGATGACGTGGACGAGATCATCGCGCGGACCATCGATCACATCGATGCCAAACGGGCAGCCCTCGGCCTGCCCGAGTACAACCCGGCCCGTTTCGGTATGAGCGGCGACGCCCGCGTCGAGGAACTGGAGGCACTTCCGTTGCGGGAACGGATGTCCGCCCTCTACGGGGCGAACTCGTAAGGAGGCACGCATGTCCAGATACATAGCCACACGTGCCATCCGCGGTGCAAACGGTCTGGTCGCCGAGGCAGAGGAAATGGTGAGGAGCGCCATCCTGGACAAGGGCCCGGACACGCCGGTTGCCTTCCCCAATACCGCCTACTACCTCCCCGTCGCACTGGGAATGACCGGCATCGAGGTGGAGACGTTGGGTCAACTCTCAGAGGTGGTTGCCCACGCCCGCCGGCTACTTCACCCGGTCCCGGCCGACCACCACTGGACCCCTTACCTCGGCGAAACTCTCGACAGCGGGATGGCGACCTTACTGGCCGCGGAGACCATCGAAGCCATCCGGTACATCGACGGCCGCCAGCCCGAGGTGATGCCGGGCTTCGATCTGGCCGGTGGCTCGGCTTTCACCAGTCCCGATGCCGAGGCGGCCACCGAAGGTTCACCGAACGGGCACCTGAACGGAGCGATCGACGACATACAGCTTCGCTCCTGGGGAATCCAACTAGTCGACGGACGGATGCCCGGATTCGCGGCGATAGTCGGCTGTGCCAAGTCGAACGAAGTGGCCGTGCAGATCGTTCGCGAATTGCAGCGCCGCAACATCCTCTGCTTCCTGTCCGGAAACGTCAACGGACGCAGCATCATCCATCAGCTGATCGAAGAAGGTGTAGAACTCGGCTACGACACGTACACGGTCCCGTTCGGCACCGACACGATCAGTGCCATCTATGCCCTCGGATTCGCCACCCGGTCGGCGCTCACATTCGGCGGACTGAAGGGCGGACAGGGACGCGAGATCCTGCTCTACAACAAAGACCGTGTATTCGCTTTCGTCCTCGCCCTGGGCGAGGTCGACGATCTGAAGTACGCCGCGGCCGCCGGGGCGATCAACTTCGGGTTCCCGGTCATCGCCGACACCGTCATACCCCAGATCCTCCCGACCGGCGTAACGACCTACGAACACGTGGTGAGCATGCCGTTCAACGAGATAAACGGCGCAGATGATCTGGAGCGCGCCGAACGTCTCGTTCAGAAGTGCATCGAGGTTCGCGGAGTGAAGGTGCACATCGCCGACGTTCCGGTGCCGGTGCCGTATGGATCCGCCTTCGAAGGTGAGGTCGTGCGGAAGGCGGACATGCGAGTCGAGTTCGGCGGCAAGCAATCACGCGCCTTCGAGTACCTCCGCATGGCGGAACTGGACAAGGTCACCGACGGCAAGATAGAAGTCGTGGGACCCGACTTCTCGGAAGTCGAACCCGAAGGCCACATGGATCTGGGAATAGTCGTCGATGTTGCCGGCCGCCAGATGGAGAAGGACTTCGAGCCGGTCCTCGAACGGCAGATCCACTATTTCGTGAACGGCGCCTCGGGCATCCAGCACATCGGCCAGCGAGACATCGCGTGGATCCGCCTCTCTACCAAAGCAACCGACGCAGGCTTCCTCCTCGACGACTTCGGCAAGATCCTGCATGCCAGGTTCCACGCCGACTTCGGGGCCATCGTCGACAAGGTACAGGTGACCCTGGTCACAGATCCGGTTCTCCTCACCGAACTGCTGAACGAGGCGCGTGTCGCCTACGACTTCCGCAACAAGCGCCTCGAGGACCTCACCGACACCGCGGTCGACGTCTTCTATTCCTGCACGCTCTGTCAGTCGTTCGCACCCAACCACGTCTGCATAGTCAGCCCCGAACGGCTCGGCCTGTGCGGCGCATACAACTGGCTCGACTGCAAGGCATCCTTCAACATCAACCCCACCGGACCCAACCAGCCCATCAAGCTGGCCAGGGTCATCGACCCCATCAAGGGCTACTGGGAAGGAACGAACGACTACGCCAAAGTCGGATCACACGGTGTCGTCGACGAGGTGGCCATGTACTCCATCATGGAGAACCCGATGACCGCCTGCGGCTGCTTCGAGTGCATCGTCATGCTCATCCCCGAGGCCAACGGCGTCATGGTCGTCAGCCGGGAGGACACCAGCATGACCCCGGCCGGGATGACCTTCAGCACACTGGCCGGACTCGCCGGCGGAGGAATCCAGACTCCCGGCGTCATGGGCGTTGGGAAGTTCTACCTGGCCAGTCCGAAGTTCATATCCGCCGACGGCGGTTTCAGGAGGGTGGTGTGGATGAGCAGCTTCCTCAAGGACTCGATGAGCGACGAGTTGAAGATCGTCGCCGATCGGGCCGGGGATCCATCTCTGCTCGACCGGATCGCCGATGAAAGGTCGGTCACCACCGTTGAGGAACTCCTGCCGTGGCTCGAGGAACACGAGCATCCGGCACTCACGATGGAGGCCATCCTGTGACAACCGGCTACTGCAGAAAGGCGCGCCGAGGAGGACTCGATGCAGATTGAGATTCCAAAGGACAACTGGCAGGGATCTGTGAGAACCGTCACGCTGGGCGCGACGCCGGAGGAGGGCGGTACGCGGGCGCGGACCGTCACCGTCGGCGGCCAGCAGGCCCTCCCGTTCCTCCATTTCGAGCAGACACCCCCGAATCCTCCGGTGATCGCGCTCGAGATCACGGCCACCCGTCCCGGTGACTGGTCGCCCGTGCTCCTGGACGCATGGGGCGGAGCCGTCGACGACCCGGGCGCCTGGGCAGGAGCTTGCGAGTCGGCCGGAGCCGACTTGATCGTTCTGTCGCTGGGGTTGAACGGAGCGGATGGCCGACCTGCAGACGCCGCATCGGCGGTGCGGGCAACGAAGTCGACTCTCGAGGGTACGGGCCTGCCTCTGGTCGTCCTGGGCCCCGGCCAGGCGGAGGCCGACAACGACTTCCTCATCGCCGTCGCCGACGCTACCAAAGGAGAACGGCTGGCCCTCGGGCTCTGCGAGGACTCGAACTACCGGACGATCGTCGCGGCGGCGATGGCCAACGACCATCTGGTCGTCGGCCGAACCCCGATGGATGTCAACCTGGCCAAACAGCTCAACATCCTGATCACCGACATGGGTCTGCCTCTCGATCGAATCATCATGGACCCGACCACGGGCGCGTTGGGATACGGCATCGAGTACGGATACTCGGTCATGGAGCGCTTGCGAATCGCCGCACTGCAAGGAGACGCGATGACTCAGCTTCCGCTGCTGGTCGGTCCGGGAGCGGAAGCCTGGAAGACCAAGGAGGCAAAGGTGGGTGATGGGGTGCCCGACTCATGGGGGAAGTGGGAGGAGAGGGCATCCAACTGGGAAACCGTGACCGCAGTGGCGCTCATCGAAGCCGGCGCCGACATCGTTGTGCTCCGGCATCCCGACAGCGTCATGAGAGTGCGGCACGCCCTCGACGAGTTGATGGCCGTTGGGTAGGAGGCAGCTATGGCGCTAACCGGAATCCAGATCTACAAGCTGCTTCCTCAGACCAACTGCAAGGAGTGTGGATTCCCCACCTGCCTGGCATTTGCGATGAAGCTGGGAGCGAAACAGGTCGAACTGAGCGACTGCCCGTACGTGACCGAGGAGGCAACTGCCCAGCTCGCCGAGTCGGCCGCCCCACCGATTCGCCTGATCGAACTGGTCGGTGGAGGACATCACATCAGGGTCGGCAACGAAACGGTGCTGTTTCGACACGAGAAGACCTTCTACAACCGGCCCGGACTGCTGATCAGCGTACGGGACACCCTCGACGAGGCGGCCGTCGAGCAGCTCGCCAAGACCGTTGATGCATACGGGGTCGACTACGTCGGCGTAGACCTGCGTGTCGATGGACTAGCCGTGGAGGCAACATCCGGAGACGCGACCCGGTTCGCCGAGGCGGTGCGGGCCGTCCGGCGAGTCAGCGACCTGCCGCTGGTGCTGGTGGGCGAGGATCCTGCCGTGCTCGGCGCCGGTGTGGAGCTGCTGAAAGGCGAGAAGCCCTTGCTGATGGGGGCCAACGCCGGCAACTGGGACGCGATGTCCGAGCTCGCCCTTCAGAGCGGAGCCGCCCTGGGGGCCACAGCCGGCAGCCTCGAAGAGCTCGCCGAACTCACAGACAAGCTCAGATCCAAAGGGGTCGAGGACATCGTGCTGCAACCCGCAGCAGCGCGCATGGGTTCCAAACTGGCCGTGCAGACCCAGATCCGTCGCCTGGCTCTGAAGAACTTCCGGCCGCTCGGATATCCAACGATCGAGTTCGTGGGCGGCTCGGTCGACGGCCGGCAACAGGCCGTTCTGGCCACACAGGCGATCTCGAAATATGCGGGCCTGGTGGTTCTCGACGAATTCTCTCCCGAACTCCTCTACCCGCTGCTGGTACTTCGCGAAAACATATACACCGACCCTCAGAAGCCGATCCAGGTACAGCCCGCCCTCTACGAAATCAACAACCCGACGCCGCAGGACCCCGTCCTGGTCACCACCAACTTCAGCATCACCTACTTCAGCGTCGCCAACGAGGTCGAGGGCTCGGGTATACCTGCCTGGCTGCTCGTCACGGATGCGGAAGGCATGAGCGTGCTGACGGCCTGGGCGGCCGGGAAGTTCGACGCGGAGTCGATCGCCAAATCGGTCAGACAGTTCGACGTCGCCGCACGCGTCGAACGACACGACATCGTGCTTCCCGGACACGTGGCCGTCCTGTCCGGCGAGCTGGAAGAAGAACTACCCGACTGGAACGTCCTGGTAGGGCCCCGTGAAGCGGTGGATCTGCCCGCCTTCATGAAGACCGTCCTATCGGAGGGATCAACCTTGCACTGAGGATTCCCATGGCCCAGCATTCCGTCCTATTCGAAGACCGGGCCGAGCCCGTTGAGGTGCGGGCCGGCACTTTGCTGGTCGAGGCCGCCCGCCTGGCCGGGATCGAGATTCGACAACCCTGTGGCGGTCAAGGTCGGTGCGGGCGCTGCGCGGTGAAGGTCACAGGAGGACGGGTACGCCGTCGCAGCATCATCCGCCTGTCCGAAGAAGACGTAGCCGCCGGCTTCGCGCTGGCGTGCCAGTCCGTCGTAGAAGAGGACGTATCCGTGGTGGTGCCGCCTGCCGACCAGATCGAGCGGCGCCTCTCGACCGATCATGTTGCACCGGAAGTCACCGTCCCCCGGGACTATGCGCCGGAGCATTCGCAGACGGTCGCAAGGACACTGCTTCGCCTCGCCCCGCCGTCGATGGACGATCAGACCGACGACTGGGCCAGGCTTCGCACCGCGCTCCGGATCCAGAACGGGATCGATCACCTGCGTGTGTCCCTGGAGCAGATCCGGGAACTGGGAGGGATTCTGCGTGGCTCTGATTGGCAGGTCGGACTCACATACGACACGGCAGGCGAACCGGCCGGCTCGGCTCGCCTGATCGCGATCGGCCCGGGAGCCCCACCACCCGCCGATCCGCTCGCCGGGCTGGCAATCGACATAGGAACGACCACGGTCACCGTGCTCCTCGCCGATCTCGACTCGGGTGAAGTGCTGTCACGAGCCGCCACGTACAACGAGCAGATCACAAGAGGGGAAGACGTCATCTCTCGCATCATCTACGCCTCCAAGGGCGGCGGCGATGAGTTGAAAGGACTGATCCTGGAGACGGTCAACCGGTTGATCGCATCCGTCTGCAGCAAGGCGGGCATCGAAACCGCCGCCATCGTCAAGGCAACGGTCGGCGGCAACAGCACCATGATGCATCTGCTGATGGGAATCCCGCCGGAGAGCATCCGCCGCGAACCTTTCGTCACCGCGATCAATGCCCCACCGCTGCTGACCGCCCGCCAAGTCGGCTTCACGATGTGTCCGGAAGGAACCGTCGATCTGCTGCCCGGCGTCGCCAGCTACATGGGAGCCGACATCACCGCCGGTGTGCTGGCCTCCGATCTCCGTTCCTCGCCGGACACAGCACTCTTCATCGATATCGGCACGAACGGCGAAATGGTCTTGGGGTCGTCCCAATGGCTCGTCTCGTGCGCCTGCTCGGCCGGCCCCGCCTTCGAGGGCTCCGGCGTGGTCCACGGAATGCGTGCAGACCGCGGCGCGATCGAGGAAGTATGGATCGACGGGAGGAGTTACGAGCCGACCCTCCGGGTGATCGGCGAGGTCAAGCCCCGCGGTATCTGTGGCAGCGGACTGATCTCGCTGGTGGCCGAGATGTTCATCACCGGGATCCTCGACAAAGGCGGCCACATCGACGAGACCCTCACCACACCCCGGATCCGGCGAGGAAACCACGGGGTCGAGTACGTCGTCGCCCGACGTGATGAGACGGCGGACGGCAACGACCTCGCCATCACCGCGGTCGACATAGACAACCTCCTGCGGGCCAAAGCGGCCGTCTACGCCGGTTTCAACGTTCTCGCCGATCGTGTCGGTGTCGATCTCGCAACCGTGGACAGGGTCCTCATCGGCGGAGCTTTCGGGAAATACATCAACGTCGAGAAGGCGGTCGACATAGGTTTGCTGCCCGACCTCGCCTGGGACCGGTTCGACTTCCTCGGAAACACCTCGGTCAAAGGCGCCTACCTCTCACTGCTCGATAGAGCTGCAAGGGAAGAGATCGCAGAGATCGCATCGTCGATGACCTACATCGAGCTGTCCGCTGACAACTCGTTCTACGAAGCCTTCACATCCGCAATGTTCCTTCCCCACACCGACCTTTCACGGTTCCCCTCCGTGGAGGCGCCAGTCACATAGGAGAACGCACCATGTACATCATCGGCGAGAACATCCACATCATCTCCGACAAGGTGAAAACGGCACTGGCGGACCGCGATGCCTCGTTCTTTCAAAACCTGGCAGTTGAGCAGGTCGAAGCCGGCGCACAGGCCCTCGACCTGAACCTCGGACCGCGCAAGAAAGACGGGGAGGAAGTGTTCCCGTGGATGGTGAAGACCGTGGAGGCCGTCGTCGATGTTCCCCTGAGCCTCGACAGCACCAACATCCGCGGCATAGAAGCCGGCCTGAAGGCGGTGACCAAAGCGCAGCCGATGATCAACTCCACCTCGGCCGAGGAAGAGCGTTTGGAGGAGGTCCCCCTGCTGGCGAAACGGTACGGCGCCAAGCTCGTCGCTTTGACGATGGGCAAGAGCGGGATCCCGGTATCGGCGGACGAGCGAGTGAACATCGCCATCGAGAAACTGATCCCACGGATGATCGAGATCGACTTTCCGGTGACCGACTTGATCATCGACCCGCTCGTGCTCACCGTATCGGGATGTCAGGAGTACTGCCCGGAGCTGATCGAGGCGGTACGGACCATCCAGGTGGCGTGGGATCCCCCACCGGCGATCTCCGTGGGCTTGTCCAACGTATCGAATGCCGTTCCGTTCGAGAACCGATCGCTGATCAACAGGGTGTACTGCGCAATGCTCATGGGCGCCGGGCTACAGATGATGATCGCCAACCCGTTCGACGAGGATCTGAAAGAGGTTGTGCGGATCGTGGAACAGCGCGACGGGTCGACACCGCTCGGTCGGTTGTTCGTCGCGATCAGCGACCGGGTGGCGGCGATGGAGCAACCCGCCGCCGGGGACGTGGACTTCAACGACTCCGAACAGGTCAAGGTCTGGAAGACCGTTGAGATTCTGCTCAACAAAGTGATCTACGCGGACTCGTACCTGCAAACAGGGCCTTCGCGAGGAGGCGAGTGATGTCGGTGTTCGCGCCCGCCAGACGCTGGCAGCCGGCCTATCGGCCGTTCCGAAGAGAGAGCACCGGCACGAGAGCCCTGGCGGCCCTCGAACGGGCGGTGAAAGGACCCGTCTACGGGTGCCGCATGTGCGGCAACTGTCTGTTGCAGGAGACGGCCTTCATCTGTCCGATGGAGTGCCCTTCCGGCCTCCGCAACGGCCCGTGCGGGGGTTCCACACCGGACCACTGCTACGTCGACGAGACGCGACCGTGCGTGTGGAACGAGATCTATGAGCGATCGTTCGCCGCCGGCCGGGAGGAGAAACTGCTCGAAGTATTGCCGCCGCTCGACTGGGACAAGGTCGGCGGTCCGACCTGGGGGGACGTGCTGGACCGTGTCAAGGAGATTGGACCGGGCGACTTCCTATCCGGAATGCGCAACGCGCACCTGCGGAGCGACACGTGGGATTCCGTGTTCCGGCCGGTCCGTCAACCCGGGTGGTGGAACGGAGACTCCACCTATCACCCGCCGGCGTACGAGGAACCGGTCACCGGACTCGAGCGCAGGCTCCGCTCCGGCGAGTTCGTCGTCACCTCCGAGGTCGCTCCCCCGCTGGGGACTGCTACCGGCAAGCTGGTCCGGGACATCGAAATGCTCAAACCCTATGTGACCGCCGTCAACTTCACGGACTGCCCGTCGGCGACCTCGAGGATGTCGAGCCTGGCCTGTTGTCTGATCGCACTGCAACACGGGGTCGAACCCATCATGCAGATCGCCGCACGGGACCGGACCCGGGTGGGACTGCAGGCAGAGGTCATCGGCGCCGCCGGACTGGGTATAGGGAACGTCCTGTGCCTGTCGGGTGACAACCCGGCGATGGGTCCGTCTCCGCGCAGCCGGATGGACATCATCGATCTCGACTCGATTCAGATGTTGTGGATGCTTCGCAGAATGCGCGACGAAGGCACCTACCTGGACGGACGCACCATCAAGAACCCGCCGATGCTCTTCCTCGGGGCGGCGGCGGCGCCGTTCGCCTCCCGACCGCACTTCCAGGCGTTGCGCGAGCAGAAGAAGGTCAATGCAGGAGGCCAGTTCTTCCAGACGAACCTGGTCTACGATCCGGCCCGCTTTGCCGTATGGCTCGACGCACTGGCCAAACGGGATGTGCTGGACAAGGTACACATCCTCGTCGGCATCACCCCGCTCAAGAGCTACAAGATGGCGCGCTACCTCCACGACGAGGTGCCGGGTGTCGTCATCCCGGACCACCTCCTCGAACGCATGGAGAGCGCCGGCGAGGACGGGGAGAGAGAAGGGGTCCAGATCGCCCTCGAGCTCATCGAAGAGGTGAAGCGGCGGGGAGGTGTACAAGGCATCCAC
>DATIPS010000063.1 GCA_035471805.1 Acidimicrobiia bacterium
CCTCTGATACCCTGCCGGGCGCGAGCGAGAAAGGGGAAGTCGAATGAGATTCAAGACTTCGCCTTTGCAGCACCGCGTTGGTCGGGTGCTCCGCTCGTTCACAGCCGCCTAGCCGGCGGGCACCCGGCCGGAGCACGGTTACCTCTAGGAGTGCTCACGCATGCCGACACCACCGTCCGACATACCCATCGACTCACTCGTTTCATTCGGTTGGAACGAGAACGTCTCCGCGCTGTACGCGACGTTCGCACAACCCGGCCGATACCCGGGGAGGGTGTTGCGCGTCGATCGGGGGAGCTCCCTGGTCGCCACCAGTGAAGGAACAACGAGGGCAGCGATGGCGCGCGGCGCGGCGCCTCCCGGCGCTGAAACGGGTGCCCCCACGACCGGCGACTGGGTGGTCGTTCGACCCGACCCGGATCACGGCGAGGTAATCGAGGCGGTACTCCCGAGACGGACCGCGATCGAACGGCTTGACCCGTCCGCCTCCGAAGCACGGCCGGCCGTGCAAGTTCTCGCCGCCAACGTCGACCGGGTGTTCGTGGTGCATGGTCTCGATCATCCCCCTCATCCGGGGCGACTCGAGCGGTTGCTGGTCGTGGCGTGGGAGAGCGGCGCCACGCCAACCCTCGTCCTCACCAAGACGGACCTGCTCGACCAAGCCGCGGTGGAGGCGACCGTTCGAGACGTCGAACTCCTGGCGCCGGGTGTCGAGGTCCTCGCCGTGAGCAACAAGAGCAGCAACGGGATCGACGCCCTGAGACCCTTCGTTGGAGCGGGGGTGACCATCGTCCTGATCGGGGCGTCGGGTACCGGCAAGTCCAGCCTGGTCAACCAGCTGGCGGGAACGGACATCCAATCGACGGGAGACACCCGGCGCGCGGATGGGAAAGGCAGGCATACGACCACGTCCAGGGATCTCGTTCAGCTTGCCTCGGGGGCAGTGCTCATAGACACCCCCGGGTTGCGGGAGATCGGCTTGTGGAACTCCAGAGAAGGTCTGGAAACCGCTTTCGAAGACATCGTCATCCTCAGCGGTTCCTGCAAGTTTCGTGACTGCATCCACGAATCGGAACCAGGATGCGCGGTCAACGCCGCCATCGCCGACGGTCGCCTGGACCGGCGCCGACTCAACAGTTTTCGAAAACTCGAAGAGGAGTTGGCCCGGCAAGAGCAGCAAGCGGAACGGCAGCGGAACCGCGAATCGTCGCGCCCCCGACCGCCGCCGACCGCGGATGAGTGGTAGTGCGGCGCTATCGGTTGATTCACAATTCGCGATCTGCCGCGCAACTCGCGACTCGCGACTCGCGGGCGTACGATTGACCCATGGAACCGGTTTCACTGGCTCCACGCGGATCGATCGTGGCAACCAAATACTGGACCGTGCTCGACGACGGGCGCATCCGGTGCGATCTCTGTCCGCGCGAGTGCAAGTTGCGGGAAGGTCAGAGAGGCCTTTGTTACGTCCGGGCCCGGCAGAACAACCAGGTCGTGCTCACTACCTACGGACGTTCGTCCGGCTTCTGCGTCGACCCGATCGAGAAGAAGCCGCTCAACCACTTCCTGCCCGGGACCCCCGTTCTGTCGTTCGGTACGGCCGGCTGCAATCTCGCTTGCCGGTTCTGTCAGAACTGGGATATCTCGAAGGCCAAACAGTACGACGTTCTCGCCGACCAGGCATCGCCGGACACGATCGCGCAGGCGGCCGCCGATCTGAACTGCAGCAGTGTGGCTTTCACCTACAACGACCCGGTCGTCTTTCACGAGTACGCAATCGACGTTGCGCTGGCGTGCCATGCACGAGGCATCAAGACGGTGGCAGTTACGGCCGGATACGTGAGCCCCGAACCCAGACGGGAGTTCTATTCGCACATCGATGCCGCCAACATCGACCTCAAGGCGTTCACCGAAGACTTCTACCACCGCACTTGTGCCGGGAGTCTCGGTCCGGTCCTCGAGACGCTCGAATACGTCCGCCATGAAACCGATGTGTGGTTCGAGATCACGACGCTGCTCATACCGGGCCTGAACGACTCGGACGAGGAACTCGACAGGATGACTCGCTGGATCGTCGGGAATCTGGGGCCGGACATCCCGCACCACTTCACCGCTTTCCACCCCGACTTCAAGATGTTCGATCGGCCCACGACTCCGACCTCCACTTTGCGCAGAGCACGCCGGATCGCCGTAGACAACGGAGAACGCTACGTGTACACGGGGAACGTCCACGACCCTTCCGGCCAATCCACCTTCTGCCATCAGTGCGGCGCAACGCTCATCGAACGCGACTGGTACCGGCTGGGCAGGTGGGGGCTGTACGGCAAGGGCCGATGTGAGATCTGTGGTACCGCCTGTGCCGGCGTCTTCGATGCGGAACCCGGTTCCTGGGGATCCCGCCGTCGGCCGGTCCGGCTCGCCGGCCGGTGAACCCTCACGATGACGGAGAGGGGCCGAGGGCGAATGCCCCGTAGCCGACCACGCGATCGCGCGGACCGGCAGTATCTCCCGACGTGCGGAGGTCGAGCAGCTCACAACCCCACCCGCGGTCGGCCGCCACGCGTAGAGCCGAACGAACGGCAGTACGCCCGCAGGCGCTGTAGCGATCCAGTTCTGCCTCGCGCAAGCCGACAATGAGTTCGGCAGTTGCGGCATCGAGGCTCGAGGCGGTGTCGTGGTCGTGATAGTGCGAGAGGTCCGAGCTGACGACGACGAACAACCCGGCATCCAACATGTGGGCAAGCGCCTGTGCAGCCGGCCCGGGATCTTCGTCGCCGGTCAGCAGCGGCGCAACGGTGAACGTGTCGAGCGCCGTCTGCAGGAAGGGCAGCTGGACCTCCAGGGAGTGTTCACGACGATGTGCGGTTTCCGACCTGCGTACCAGACCGGCCTTCTCGAGTTCCTCGATCACGGGATCGACGGCAACCGTACCGAGCGGTGTGGCCAGCATCTCATGATCGGGTACTGCCAGCCCATCGAAAGCAACGAAGTGAGACGGACCGATCAGCGCGATCCGCGCCGGTGACTCGGCCGCGACGATCCGATACGCGACGGCGGCAACAGGTCCCGAGTAGATGTGCCCGGCGTGCGGCACGATCACCATGCGAGTGGAGACAGAAGGGCTCACTTCGGGCGCCGACGCCAACAACTCGCGGACCGCGCTGCGCAATCGCGGAGCGCTTCCACGGTAGAAGGATCCGGCTACCGCCGGCGGCCGCGCGGTGGTGGTCATGTGTTCAGAATACGCCTATGGCATGATTCAGGGATGGCCCATCCGCTCGTTGAAGCAGCCGTCGAAGCGATAAGGAATCATCTGGAAGGCAACGAGGTTCTGCCGGATGAGTGGACAGAGGCGCGGCCGTGGGGAATCTTCGTTTCGTTGCATGAGGCCGGGACCGGCGACCGGGAAGGGCCGCTGAGAGGGTGCATCGGGAGCCTCAACCTGCGGGAAACCTCAGTGGCGCAGGAGGTTGGTCGAGTTGCAGTTTCGGCGGCAACGACCGATCCCCGCTTCCCCCCTTTGCGGCGGGACGAAGTCGAGGACCTCGACGTTGCCGTCTATCTCCTGGAGGAGCCCGAGATCGTCGACGAAACGGCCGACCTCGATCCGGAAAAGTACGGCGTCAT
Source organism: Acidimicrobiia bacterium (assembly GCA_035471805.1). Taxonomy (NCBI): domain Bacteria; kingdom Bacillati; phylum Actinomycetota; class Acidimicrobiia; species Acidimicrobiia bacterium. The sequence goes on from DATIPS010000063.1 coordinate 3,625, forward strand.
AGTCACCGGGCCCGGAGGTCGGAGCGGACTGCTGTTGCCGGCCATTCCCGGCATCGATAGCCCGGAGCAGCAACTCGAGCTCGCCACTCGCAAAGCCGGACTGAGCCCGGGAACCAAGGTGACCATCGAGCGTTTCACGGCCACAATCCTCCGCTGACCGGTAGGGTCAGACTATGACCACCATTCGACGCCTCACCGACTCCTGTCTCACCGTCACGACGGATGCAGGCACCACTCTGTTCGACCCCGGGTTTCATACATTCGACACCGGGGAGTTCGATCTCGCAACGATCGGCGATGTTCAACGGGTGCTGATCACCCACGAACACGGCGACCATGTGAAACCGGAGTTCGTGGCCTGGCTCATCGACCGTGGCTCGGACGTCACGGTGTACTCCAACCAATCCGTGGCCGACCTGCTTGCCCCCCACGACATCACGGTGCTCACAGCGAATCCGACCGGTGTGACTTCCGAGGATGTCCTTCACGAAACAACTCCGATGGGAACCGCACCTCCGAACCGGGCCTTCACGGTAGACGGTGTGCTCACGCACCCCGGGGACAGCTACCAGCTCACCTCTTCGGCACCGGTTCTGGCATTGCCCCTGATGATCCCATGGGGCTCCACGACCGCGTCGATGGAATTCGCACGGAGACTGGCCCCCCAGCAGGCGATCCCGGTCCATGACTTCGCGCTCAGCGCCCTCGGTCGCAACTGGATAAACGGCATGGCGAAGAACGTGCTGGCGAAATCCGGTATCGAGTTCGTCCCACTGGGCTGGGGCGAGAGCTTCACGGTGTAGCAGGTCCGCGGCCGGCTGCCGGTTGCGCAGTCTCGGGCCGCCTCAGAAACCAACGTTCCTCGGCGTCCTCGGGAAGGGAATCACGTCGCGTATGTTCTGCATTCCGGTGGTGAACTGCACGACCCGTTCCAGTCCGAGACCAAAACCGGCGTGGGGGGCGCTACCGAAGCGTCGCAGATCTAGATACCACCAGTAGTGGTCCCGATCCATGCCCTTGATGTCCATGCTCTCGGCCAGCACGTCGAGGCGCTCCTCACGCTGGCTGCCGCCGACGATCTCACCGACCTGCGGCACGAGGACGTCCATGGCCGCCACCGTCTTGCCGTCGTCGTTTCGGCGCATGTAGAACGCCTTGAAGTCGAACGGGAAGTCGGTCACGATCACCGGCTTCTTGACGGCGACTTCCGTCAGGTAGCGCTCGTGCTCGGACTGGAGATCCGACCCCCATTCGGCGGGGAACTCGAACGTCTCACCGGACGCCGTGAGAATGTCGACCGCCTCCGTATAGGTAATGCGTTCGAAGTCGCCCTCGACGACGCCGGCGAGCGTGTCCAGCAGTCCCTCCTGGACCCACTTGTTGAAGAACTCGAGGTCGTCGCCGCAGTTGTCGAGAACGTACTGCACCAGATACTTCACATAGTCCTCGGCCAGGTCGGAGTTGTCGTTGAGGTCGGCAAATGCCATCTCGGGTTCGATCATCCAGAACTCGGCCAGGTGGCGGCGAGTATTCGAGTTCTCGGCCCTGAAGGTCGGCCCGAATGTGTAGACACGATCGAGCGCCAGCGCATAGGCCTCAGCGTTCAGTTGGCCGCTCACTGCCAGGAAGGCGGGGCGGCCAAAGAAGTCTCGGGTGTAATCGACCGCTCCTCCTTCGGCTCGCGGCGGTTCCGCCGGATTGAAGTTCGTCACCCGGAACATCTCGCCGGCGCCCTCGGCGTCGCTGGCGGTGATCAGCGGGGTGTGCACGTAGAGGAAGTCGCGTTCCTGGAAGAACCGGTGGGTTGCATAGGACAACGCGTTGCGAACCCGGGCGACCGCCCCGAGCGTGTTGGTACGCGGACGAAGGTGGGCGATGTCCCGCAGGTGCTCGAACGACACGCGCTTCTTCTGCAACGGGTATTCATCGGGGTCGGCAAACCCGAATACCTCGATCTGCGCAGCCTTGATCTCAACGGCCTGACCCTGGCCGGGCGATTCGGTCAGAACTCCCGTGATCATCGCTGCAGACCCGATCGTCAGCCGCAGGACGTCCGCCTCGTAGTTCGGCAACTCGCCATCTGCGATGACCTGAAGACCGCTGAAACTCGACCCATCGTGAAGTTCGATGAACGAGAACCCGCCCTTCGAGTCCCGGCGCGTGCGGACCCAACCGGCAACCGTTACTTCGGTGCCGAAGTCGGTCCGTTCCAGGACGTGCTTGATGAGTTGCCGTTGCATGTACGACTCCCGTTGGAATAGCCTCCGCAGGCGGCCCGATGATAAGGCAATGAGTCGGACCCGGCCAGACGGAGCGCCGGCGGCCACCGCGGCGACCGGGTAGTCGGCCCGTTCCGGCTGCGAATAGCCTTTGGGGTTGTTGCTTCGCACCCGGCCGTCGGGCTGAGACCAATGGCCGGCGATCGACAGACAACAGGAAACCCCCGGGGGAAGGTTCCCGGGGGTTTCCCCGAACGCCTGACCGGGCGCTCAGTTGTAACGAGGCACGGGTCCGTCCCAACTCACTCCGGACCACGCTCCGGCGCTCCAGGACACACCGGACCACGACACACCCGACCACGACACACCCGACCACGACACACCCGACCACGACACACCCGACCAGGACACACCCGACCAGGACACACCGGACCAGGACACACCGTTCCAGTCACCACCGGACCAGGACACACCCATGGCACTCAACTCTGCGTGTGCGTCACCGTCCCAGGCCCGGCCGAAGATGTCCTGCTCGCCGTTGAGCTCGACTCCATCCATCGAGATCCGGTAGGAACCCCGCGCTGCGTCGAGCGAGCCGTTGCCCTTGGAAGGAGTGGCGTTCTGATCCGCATCCCAGGGAACCCATTGACGGAGTGCTCCGGCCACGTCGAGCATGCCTGATCCCTGGCACTTGGAGTCGACTCCCCAGAAGCGGCGCGCCGACTCCATCAGCAGGGATTTGACCTCGTCGGGCTCGAGATAGGGCTTGGCATCGAGTATCTGCGCAACGGCGCCCGAGACAACCGCAGCGGCCTGAGACGTGCCGCTACCAACGAAGAATCGTTCCTGAACAACGGCATCCGGATTGTTGACATCGGCATAGGAACCGGGAGTGCGGAGGCTGACGATGGACCGGCCGGGTGCCACGATGTCAACGTGCCGGCTCCTGTCCCCGCAGTTGCTGAAGGAGGCAACCGAGTTCCCGTCGGCTGCTCCGACCGCGATCACAAACGGGTCGTAGGCAGGGTTGCGGAGGAGTGCCGAGTTTCCGTCATTCCCGGCCGCCACCACGACAACGATGCCCGCTTTCCACGCCTGCTCAACCGCGTACGCCAGCGGATCGAGGAGGTAGTCCTGAGTGCCGTCGGTACCGAACGACAGGTTCAGCACTCTGACGTTCATTCCGTTGTCGTTGCGATGTTGAACCACCCAGTCGATGGCCGCAATGATCTGCGACACGTCGGTCGCTCCGTTGCGACCCGCCGTCCTGACCGAGAGAACATCGGCATCGGGAGCCATCCCGGTGAACTCATCGTCGTGGTTGTAGCTGTACCCGTAGGCTCGAGTTGCCCTGTCACGGCCGGCGATGATCCCGGCCAGGTGGGTCCCATGTCCGAAGGTGTCAACATACTGCTCACCAGTCTGCGACTCGAATGAGAGATCTGGGCCGTTGATGAGCCGCCCGTCCGACAGTCCGGCAACCGGAGTGACACCCGAATCGATGATCGCGACAGTCACGTCATCGCCCGTCGCCTGATACCAGGACCATGCATCATCGGCGCGGGTCTTCTCCGTGACCTCGTACATCGATCCGGGGCCAGTGAGAGCGTCCATCTGCTGGGATGTGCCCTCCCACTGGCGGAAATGGCCCCATAGATAATCGACTGAGGAATCGGGTGTGACTTTGGCTACCTCCGGATGCTGGAGCAGAACGGTCGCAGCACTCGCCGGGATGTCGGCGACGAAGGCATCGATGATGCCCAGTTCGAGGACAACCACTCCCCCCAGCTCACCGACCAGCAACTCGGGACCGTCGCCGGCGGTTGCAGTCTCCTGCACGATGAAACGCTCAAACTGTCCAGCGGAGCCGGCTGCATCCTCAACAGCAGACTGCAACAGCGGCAAGTCGGCGGAGGCAGACGTCCCCGGCGCCAGCAAGGCCGCGATCATCGCCACTATCAGCACAACGGTCGAATACCAGCGGCGCTTCTCTTCCCATTTGACCGAATACGCTGCGTTCATCTTCAAACCTCCCAGATTCATGAGAGAAATATCGGGAGACGGTTGAAAAACTCGCGAACCGTTGCCTGTCCACGCGAGATGACTAGTTATCTATGGATGCGACTGGCACCGGCTCAGACCTGACCCCCCGGGGAGGGTTCCGGGGGCTTCTTCGCCGGCCGTGAAGGAGGATCAGTTGAAGCGGGGTTTGGGTCCGTCCCAGCTGACGCCGGACCAGACTCCTGCACTCCAGGACAACCCCGACCAGGACGAGCCCGACCACGAGACACCGGACCAGGAGAGTCCGTTCCAGGTCATGTCGGACCAGGAAAAGCCGGACCAGGAAAGGCCGGACCAGGAGACACCGGACCACGACACGCCGCTCCATGAGACACCGGACCACGACACGCCGCTCCATGAGACACCGGACCATTCCGACCCGTTCCAGCTACCGCCGTCCCACGCAGACTCGGACCGGGCGTCCGCGGCATGTTCACTGCTGTCGAACGGCCGGCCGAAGATGTCGATCTCGCCTTCGAGAACCGAGCCGTTGGGATCCTGCAGGTGGAACGAACCACGCGCCGCGTCGAGAGATCCGTTTCCCGCCGACCAGGTGTACGGCGCGACCCCGGAGGATTTCCTACGCTGTTTCACGGCTGCGCCGACATCGATCAGGCCCGCACCCTGGCAGCGGGGATGCGCGCCGGTCAGCTCGACCGCCGTATCCACCAACAGGTTCTTGACTTGAAAGGCATTGAGATTGGGTTTGGAACTGAGGATGACTGCGGCGGCACCGGAGACAATCGCGGCGGCCTGAGAGGTGCCGGTCCCGCGGAACAGGCGGTCGTTGACCGCGGCACTCGGGTGCTTGGTGTCGACGTAGGACCCCGGATTCCGCAGACTGACGATCGACACACCCGGCGCAACGACATCCACAGAACGGCCGCTCGTCCCGCAGTTGGAGAAATCGGGTACAAAGTCGTCGGTACCGTCTGCAGTGCCGTTGGTATTGGCTGCTCCGACCGCGATCACGTAGGGGTCCAGGGCCGGGTTGCGCAGGGGGTCGACGTTGCCGTCGTTGCCGGCTGCCACGACGACAACGATCCCGTTCCACACAGCCTGCTCTACGGCATGGGCCAACGGGTCGAGCAGGTAACTCTGAGTGCTGTCGGTCCCGAACGAGAGGTTGATGACCCGCACGTTCATCCCGTTGTCATCACGATGCTGCACCACCCAGTCGAGCGCGGCGATCACCTGGGAAACGTCAACGGAACCTTCGTGGTCGGCGACCTTGATACTGAGAATCGATGCCCCGGGGGCAATCCCATAGAAGTCGGACTTGCTGGCAGCCTTCGGGTTCGATACGCCGGTGTCATTGCCGGCAATGATGCCGGCCATGTGGGTGCCGTGGCCGAACGTATCCAGGTAGCGGAGGCCGGGATCTTGCGACTCGAATGAGAGGTCCGGACCATTGATGATCTTGCCTGCACCGGTCAGACCCTGCACGGGAACCACACCCGAATCGATCAGCGCTACCGTAACGCCCTCACCGCCCGCACCCTGCGACCACGCCGCCTCAGCGCCGACCGCCTCCTTGACGACGTGGTACATCGAGCCGTCCATCGAAGACGCATATTTCATCTCGCCGAAAGTGACCGTACCGTCACCGGTCGGTGAGGAATCGGTTGTCGTGCCGCCGTTGTTCTTGCGCGGTTTGCCCATGAGTTGGACGGCGCTGTCGGGGGTGACCGCACTCACACCGGGCATCGCCTTCAGAGCAGCCATCGCCGACTGCGGCAACTCGGCGGTGAAACCGTCGATGATCGGAAGGTCGGTGAGGACCGTTCCACCCAGCATCTCCACGAACTGCTCAACCGAACCATCGGTACCGATCGTCTTCTCGACAATCACCGTCAGCAGAGGCGAATCGTCCACGGAAGAAGCGACCGGTGCCGGCAGAGCTGCGATCATCATCACTACCAGCAAAACGGCCGGAAGCCGGCGGAGCTGCTCTTCCCATCTGAACGATTGCGCTGCCTTCATACTCCAACCTCCCAGCTCCATGAGAGGGATATCGGGAAACAGGTCGAAAACTCGCGAACGATTGCCGATGCACGCGAGATAACTAGTTATGAATCGGTTGCGGGTTCCGGGGGCGATGAGCAGGGGTCGCACCGGACAAGGCCTCGGAGATTCAACTCATTCAGCAGCCGGGCAACAGGCCGCCGGTCGATAGGCGAACGACACAGCGCGGCATCCCTGATGCTTTCTCGCCTATCCTCCCATCAACTGTGGCTCGCTTGACCCCCATCACGCAAAGGTTCCGCCGCACGCAACCGCGTCCCGAGAAGCTCGGAACTTTCCTCGGCGTCTTCACCCCTTCGATACTGACGATCCTCGGCGTGATTCTGTTCCTGCGGACCGGGTGGGTAGTTGGAAACGTTGGGTTGATCGGGGCAGTCACGATCGTGATAATTGCCAACGCCGTGACTTTCGCGACGGCGCTGTCGGTGAGCACCGTGGCCACCAACATGCGGGTCGGAGCCGGCGGCGCCTACTTCATAATCTCCCGCAGCCTCGGAGTGGAGATCGGAGCCGCCATCGGAATCCCGCTGTTCCTGGCGCAGGCTTTCAGCGTCACTCTGTACGCCTTCGGCCTGGCTGAGAGCCTGCAGCTGATCTGGCCGGACCTCCCGCTGCGGCCGACTGCGACCATCACCGTTCTCGTCGTCGCCTTGCTGGCTGCGCGGGGCGCCGATCTGGCGCTACGCCTGCAGTTGCCGATCATGGCAGGAATCTTGCTGGCGCTTGTCGCGCTGGGAGTCGGCGTAGTCCGCAACATGCCGGAAACGGTGGATCTCACAGGGTCGTCCACGGGCCTGGGTTTCTGGCCCGTGTTCGCCGTCTTCTTCCCGGCCGTCACAGGGATCATGGCGGGCGTATCTCTGTCCGGCGACCTCGAGCGCCCCGAACGCTCCATTCCGCGCGGGTCGATCGCTGCGGTCCTGGTCGGGTTCGTCGTGTATCTGGGAACGGTGATCGCACTCGGTCTCGCCGCCAGTCCGGAAGAACTGATAAACGACAACCTGCTGTGGTTCACGCTGGCTGGCGGTATCGGCTTCCTCATCTTCCCCGGATTGTGGGGTGCCATCTTTTCGTCGGCGGTGGGCAGCATCCTCGGCGCGCCGCGCACACTCGAGGCGATGGTCGATGATCGCGTGCTGCCCCGGTTCATCGGCAAGAAGCTCCCCCGTATCGACGGTCCCGGCATGCCGCTCGTGGTATCGATCGCGGTTGCACTGGGTGCCGTGCTTCTCGGTGATCTCAACGCCGTGGCCCCCGTACTGACGATGTTCTTCCTGACGACCTACGGCATGGTCAATCTCGTCGCAGGAGTCGAACGGCTCACCGGAGATCCTTCCTTCCGGCCGTCGATGAAAGTCCCCTCCTGGATCTCGCTGGCCGGGGCCTTTGGCTGTTTCTGGGTCATGTTCCTCATCAATCCCCTGGCACTGGCGGTTGCCGTTGTGGTCGAAGTCGGCGTCTATCTCATAATGCGCCGACGCGCCATGGCGGCTCCATGGGGCGACCTGCGCCGTGGAGCGCTCATGGCGCTGGTGCGTTCGACGGTCCTCCAGCTTCGCCGTCTCCCCGAGGATCCCCGCAACTGGCGACCGAACATCCTGCTGTTCGCAGGCGACGCGAGGAAACGAATGGCCCTCGTTCAGTTCGCCGCCTGGCTGGTGCAAGACCGCGGCATCTTGACCGTGAGCGATCTGCAGGTGGGATCTCTCGAGGAGCTCGGGCCGTCGGTCCAGGAACGAACCGAATCCCTCAACCGTGACCTCGACGAGATGGGAGTAGTTGCGTTCGGAGAAGTCGACGTCGTGGAGGACTTCACCACCGGGGTCATCGATGTGGCCCAGGCCAACGGTATTGCGGGTATCGCCTCAAACACGGTGATGTTCGGCTGGAGCGACAAGACCGACCGGCAGGCAGAGGTGCTTCGGATCATCGAACGGCTCGCGACAATCGGCATGTCGGCGGTGATATGCAACGCCCGGCCGTTCTCGACCCGCAAACGAAGGAACATAATCGTCTGGTGGGGCGGGTTGCAGAACAACGGCGACATGCTGGCGCTTTTCGCACACCTGATGTCGCTCAACCCCGAATGGCGCGACGCCCAGATCACACTCAAGAGCATCGCAACTTCCGACATGATGATGGAGAGGAACCGTGTGCTCCTCGAAAAGGTCATCGGTGCGGCCCGGATCGACGCCCGCATAGACATCCTGCAGAGGTCGGAGGACGTCCCGATCAGCAGGCAGATCTTCCAGGAGTCCCAGAGCGGCGACGTCGTGTTGATGGGGCTGCGGGCGACGGCAAGAGGCGATGAGGAGTCCTACGCCCGCCGACTCGAAGAGCTGGCCGAAGGCCTGCCAACCGTGTTGTTCATCCGCTCGGCCGGCACGTTCCGCGGCCGTCTCCTCGGCGAGCAACCGGACGAAATGAACGGCCGAAGCCTCGGCGCCAAATCATGAACGCAGACTTTTCTCAGCAATACTGTTGCGCGTGACGCGCATCTACATTGCCGAGAATCCGCGTGGCGTTTTCTCAGCAATACTGTTGCGCGTGGCGCGTGATTGCATTGCCGAGAAAACAAGAAGAATCTGATGAAGCGCGGCATTGCCTTCGGTGTCGGGGCGTACTTCCTCTGGGGAATCCTTCCGATCTACTGGAAGGCGATCGAGTCGGTCGACTCTTTCGAGATTCTCGCTCATCGGATCGTGTGGTCGATGGTCTTGCTTACGGGCATCATCGGCATCCGGCGCTCCTGGGCGCAGATTCGAAGACTCAAGGCGAGCTCAGTGGTTCGCCTGCTGATCGCAGGCGGGTTGCTGACCGTCAACTGGGCCACTTACATCTGGGCCGTCAACAATGGACACATTGTCGAGTCGAGCCTCGGCTATTTCATCAACCCACTGCTGAACGTTGCGCTCGGGGTAATAGTGCTGCGCGAACGACTGGACGCCGCCCAGTGGACGGCAATCGGTGTAGCCGCGGCCGGTGTCTCCTACATGGCAATCACCGTCGGCACGGTTCCGTGGATAGCATTGGTACTGGCAACCAGTTTCGCCACCTATGCGCTGTTGAAGAAGCAGATGGTGGCGCTCGGTCCGTTTGAAAGCCTCACCGTCGAAATAGCCCTGGTTCTCGTGCCGGCCTTTGCCCTCCTGGCCATTCTCGGCTCCAAAGGTGAGGGTTCGTTTGGAATTGCCGGTCCCCGCATCACGCTCCTGCTGATCCTGACGGGCCTCGCCACAGCACTGCCTCTCTTGCTCTTCGGCGCGGCAGCCACCCGGATTCCGCTGTCGACTATCGGGCTCCTCCAATACATAGCCCCATCGATGCAGTTCCTGATCGGAGTCGTCGTCTACGGTGAGGTCGTCGGCTCGGACCGGATGGTCGGCTTCATCCTGGTGTGGACCGCACTGGCGATCTACACGATCAGCGGCCTGTTCCGCCGGAGGCGAACGGTGACACAGCCGCTGGCCGCGTGACGCGGACCAAAGTCGCCGGCCGGGGCAGCAAACAGAGGTCCGGCCGGTTACGGTATCGCGCTACCCGGAAGGCGTTCCGGGTAGCACCAACTGGAGGCAAGAGATCCATGAAACGACTAGCCATCGCAGTAGCCGTCCTGGCTCTCGTCGTGGCCGCCTGCGGCGACTCGGCCGGAACGACCGACAACCCGCGCAAGATCGAGATCGATGCCGGGGATTTCGCCTTCAACCCCGGCGACATCGACATCTCTCCGGGGGAGACGGTCGAGTTCATCGTCACCAACACGGGGGTCGTCGCCCATGAGTTCGTCGTCACGAATCAATCCGAGATCGACGAGCACCTCGAAGCCGGCCACGCCACGGGCCATGGGGACGAAGACGTGGCGAACATGGATGAGATGGACGGCATGGAGGGAATGGCTGCCCGGGAGGTCCAAGTCGAACCCGGAGAGACGAAGTCCCTGACCATCACCTTCGACGACGCCGGCGACCTGGCTCGCTTCGCTTGCCTGATAGAGGGCCACTACGAAGCCGGCATGGTGGGTGACTTCAACTTCGAGGGCTAGGAGCCGGTGGAGCAGCCTCCGGAACACAGAGCCGACCGGGCCGCCGGAGGGGACCTGCGACTCTATCCTCTCCAACAATCCGAAACGAGACTTCTCTCATGAGGTCTTCGAATGTCGCGCCCGAAGGTCGCGCCGGCGATGAGCCCCTCACTAGCCTCTCCCTGATCGATCGGTTCCTGCCGGTATGGATCATCCTGGCAATGGGACTGGGACTGGGTTTGGGACGATTGTTCCCGGACCTGAACGACTGGCTCGATACCGTCAAGATCGGGACCGTGTCGTTGCCCATCGCGCTCGGATTGCTGGTGATGATGTATCCGGTGCTGGCCAAGGTCCGCTATTCGAAGATCGGTGAGGTCGCAGCAGATCGCAAACTGATGGGAGCGTCGCTGGTCCTCAACTGGATCGTCGGCCCGGCGCTGATGTTTGCCCTCGCCTGGCTGTTCCTGTCGGACCTGCCCGAGTACCGCACCGGGCTGATCATCATCGGCCTGGCTCGCTGCATCGCCATGGTGCTGATCTGGAACGATCTCGCCTGCGGCGACCGCGAAGCCGCAGCCGTTCTGGTCGCGCTCAACTCCGTCTTTCAGATCGTCGCCTACTCAGTGCTCGGCTACTTCTACCTCGAGCTTCTCCCCCGCTGGCTGGGCCTAGATACCGCCTCGCTGGACGTTTCCATGTGGGACATCGCCAAGATCGTGCTCGTCTTCCTGGGCATTCCCCTGGCCGCCGGTTACCTGACCCGCCGGTGGGGCGAACGAGCCCGCGGCGTCGCCTGGTACGAGGACCGTTTTCTACCCAAGCTCGCCCCGTGGGCGCTCTACGGGCTCCTGTTCACGATCGTCATCCTCTTCGCTCTACAGGGCGAAACGATCACCTCGCAGCCTGTCGATGTCGCCCGGATCGCACTCCCCCTCCTCGTCTACTTCGGGCTGATGTGGGTGATCTCGTTCGTGCTCGGCCTCTGGTTGAAGCTGTCCTACGAGAAGAACACCACCGTCGCTTTCACCGCGGCGAGCAACAACTTCGAACTGGCCATCGCCGTGGCAATCGGCGTGTTCGGTGTCACGTCGGGAGAGGCCCTTGCGGGAGTGGTCGGGCCCCTCATCGAGGTCCCGGTGCTCGTCGGACTGGTGTACGTGGCCCTATGGGCGAGGCGCAGGTTCTACCCGGTCGGTTCGTAGAAGCCCGGCTATCGCAACACCCGAGACAGATCCGTTTTCGCGCGACTTTCGGTACCTATAGGGTCGGAATGTCGCGCGAAAATGGGCAGAATCGCGCCGCTCGCGGCGCGCTATGCCTTCCGGCCCCTTCTGAGGGCCGACGATCTCCTCAGATTGAGAATCAGCAGTGTTCCGACGACCAACGGCGAGGCTACTGCTACCGGCAGGATCCCCTCAGGGTTCAGAGTCCTCTTGGACGCAACCCGAACCGTGACGGCGTTCGAAACTGCGATGTCGACTGATCCGGACACCAGAGCCACCGCGTACATCGAGAAGGTGCCGTTCGAGATCGGCTGAACGCTCCAGATCACGCTCTTCGACTCTCCCGGCTCCAATCCCCCCACCTCCCGGGTCAGCGTCGGCGTCCAATCTTCGGGGTCGACCGACGACTCGCCGTCCGGGTCGGTGATGTCGATATGGACCGCCAGCGTCCCGACCGACTCCGAGGACGTATTGGTCACGACCACTTCGACGCGCTCCGTCCGGCCGAGGGTGGTGTCTATCGAACCGGGATTGACCTCTATCTCTAGCGCCGTCGGCTCCTGCGCAGCGATGGGGACGGGTTCGAGCAAGACGATCGCCAGGCCGGCGAGGATCGCACGAACGATCATCGCGCACCTCCGAGTCGAACGCGGCTGCTCAATCGAATCGCCACAAAACTGAGGACGATTGCCGCCACTGCCGGTGAAATCAGCAAGGTCCAGTGAGATGCCAGCGATTCTTGGTCGATCAACACCAGGCCCGCCAGCTTCAAGCCGGCGCTCACTGGATTAGCGGCAATGAGAAACGACCCGAGCACTCCATTGGCGGTTACCGCAGGCAACTGACTCGGAGCGGCGAACACGAGCAGCAATCCCACGGCGGCGGCGAGGCTCACCCGGTTGCTCATCGCAACCGCGCTTATGGCCATACCAACGGCCGTGAGCGAAACGCCCACCAGTGACCCGGCGACAACGAGTACGAACATTGCGTCTGCGGCAACGCCGGGGCCCCGAGCCATCGCTATCACATACGGCAAGGCGACCGTGATCCCGGCCATCCACATCGATGAGGCCCCCGCCATCTTCCCGATGACGAGAGCGCGCCGGGATACCGGTGTCACAAGCAGCGCTTCGAGAGTGTCGCGCTCTCTTTCTCCGGATATCGCGTCGGCGCTCACCACCAGGGCGGCCAGTGTGCCGAGACCGATGGCCATCTGGACGACGATTCCAACCGACTCCCGGGCATCGAGCAGATTCAACTGGGCTTCGGAAGCGGCCACGAAGGCCATGATCGACAGGAGCAGGGTGTATCCAAAAAGGACGGTGAGTCCCCTCGCGCTCAACCACAGCACCCGCAACTCGTGGACGGCAATGACGACCCAAGAAACTTGGGGGCGGGAACCAACGGTCATTGCCCGAGCTCCCTATTTGTGAGCGTGAGGAATGCTTCGCTGAGCCGTGCCCCCTGCAACTCCACGCCGCGGACCTCGATTCCGGCTCCTACAAGGAGAGACAGGATCTGATTGGCGTGAGGCTCCGGCTCAACCAGATCGACGTGTATCTCTCCGGGCCTGCTCAGATTCGACTCGGCTCGTGCCACCTGCGGCAGCTTCAGCAATCGGCCGAGAGCCTGCCCGGTCCCGTCCGGAGCCACGGCGATCCTCATCCGGCTGCCGATCCCGGCCGTCTCGATTACGTCGGACACGGTCCCCAGAGCCACCACACTGCCCCGGTCGAGAATAGCGACGCGGTCGCAGACTCTCTCGACGTCGTCCAAGTGGTGGCTGCACAAGACAACGCCTGCGCCGTTGGTCGCGACGGCCGAGGTGAGATGAGAGAGGACATCCTCCCTTCCAGCCGGATCCAATCCAAGGGTCGGCTCGTCTAGAAACAACACTTGAGGGTCGTTGACCAAAGCCCGGGCAATCCCGAGCCGCTGTCTCATTCCGCGACTGAACGTTGATATCAGCTGGTTCGTGTTTGCGGCGAGCCCGAACTGCCGCAGAAGCGACTCGCCGCGCTCAGCCGATTCGGCCGCACGCATGCCGAACAGTTGCCCGTAGAAACGGAGGTAGTCCAGGGCCGTCTCCGCACCCGGATATCCGTTGCTTTCCGGTAGTACGCCGATCCGGCCTCGCACGGCACCCGGACGATCGAGTGGAATGCCGGCTACCTCCGCACGGCCGGCGGATGGGTCGAGGATGGTAGTGAGCGCTCTCACCACCGAGGTCTTGCCGGCTCCATTTGGTCCGAGGAGTCCGAAGACCTCCCCAGGCTGAACATCAAAGGTCACACGGTCGACGGCAGTGAAGGAGCCGTATTTGACAGTCAGGCCTTCGCAGAGCACCGCCGGGCCAATCCTGCTCATCCGCCCACCCTTTCGACTCGTGGCCAGACCCTTCCCGCTCGAGAGCAGGGAGTGCCGGACTTGCCTCCAGCCGCAGAGCCTACGCCTGAAACCGCCGGAAGAGTCATGCAGGCGAAGTTTTTCTCTTGCGTTGCGGTCTTCCCGCCAGATCGCCGGGCAGAACCCTGATCTGCCCGGCACGCCCGGTCGCTAACACGTAGAGTGGTGGCAGTGGAGCGGCCGGCTCTCCAATCGAGAGCCAAGGAGGTAACGGAATGCGACGTCGTACCGCAGCCCTGCTTGGAGGCGTGTTGGTATTGATAATCTCGGCGTGTGCCGGTGATTCGACACCATTGACAACCGCCCCACCATCGGAGGCCGTACGGCTGGTAGCCAGCAGCCCCTCGACGACTTCTGTCCCTGCTTTACCGGATCCTGGGCCGGTGCGGTCGGACTACGAGGTCTTTGACCCAGACGATTTCGACAACCCCACCGTCATAGACAATGTCTACTTGCCTTGGGTTCCCTGGACACGGCTCGTCTACAAGGGCTTCACCAACGAGGGCGAGCTGATAGAACATCGGGTGGTATACACGGTCACGGATATGACGAAAGTCATCGACGGAATCGAGACACTGGTCATCTGGGCGCGCGACTACAGCGCCGGCGAGTTGGCCGAGACCGAACTGGCGTTCTTCGCTCAGGACAACAACGGCAACGTATGGAGGATGGGCGAACACCCCGAGGAATACGACGACGGCGCTTTGGTCGATGCGCCGACCTGGCTTTCCGGCCTCGCAGGCGCCCGGGCCGGCATTGCCATGCAGGGAGACCCGCAAGAGGGATCAATCAGCTACTCACAGGGGTGGGGCCCGGCCGTCGAGTTCATAGATAGAGCTGCCGTCGGAGGGTTCAGCAACGAGATGTGCGTGGCCGCCGGGTGTTATGAAGACGTTCTGATCATCGATGAGTTCAACGTCGAGGAGCCGGGCGCGTTTCAGCACAAGTACTTCGCTCCGGGAATCGGGAACATTGCCGTCGGTTGGAGTGGATCCGACGAAGGACGCGAGGAACTCGAACTCGTCTCCATTACCAAGCTGAGCGGCGCCGACGTGATCGCGACGCGAGCCGCAGTACTGGAACTCGAAGCCCATGCATACGAGATCAGCCCCGACGTCTACGGCTTGACCCAACCGATCAGCCAGTAGCAGATCTCGCCGGCAGAAACAGGCTTGCGCCCGGACGACTTGCCTCGGGCAACCCGCCGGAGCAGGCTCGGGAATGCCGCTATGGCACGATGCTCCTCCGGTTCGGTGGTCATATGCCCGCGACGCCGCAAGGAGTGTCGGTCACGGTGACACTCTGGGCTCATACTCCACCAGAAGAAGCTGCTGATCCTGGACGCACCACGCCGGCGAGCGTGGGTCGTGAATGCGCGTTCGGCGATCTTCGGAGCGGGCTGCTCTTGGTTCCTCAGATAATGGAGAGCAGAACGGCCGGCGCGGGCCCCAGCAGGTGCTTCAGATCGTCGCCTCGGGTACCACCGTACCGGCGTCTCCCACTCGGGCAGCGCTCTTCGCAAAACGCAGGTACAGACTCGGCACAACGAACAGGTTGAGGAGAGTGGCGGTGATCAACCCCCCGAGAATCACGATAGCCATCGGATACTCGACCTCCTGGCCGGGAATGTTGCCGCTCACGATCAGAGGGATGAGCGCGAGGCCCGTCGTGAGGACCGTCATGATGATGGGAACGAAGCGCTCGCTTGCCCCTTGAAGTATCAACCCAACGCCGAACTCAACACCCTCCTCGCGCTCCAGGTGTTGATAGTGGCTTATCAACATTATTCCGTTTCGAGCGACGATTCCCAGCACCGTGAAGAACCCAACGAGCGACCCCAATGAGATGACGCCGCCCGCCATATAGGCAGCGATAACTCCACCCACCAGAGCGATCGGCAGTGTGAGGAACGACAGCAAAGCGAGTCGTCCGGAACCGTACGACGCGTACAGAAGCAAGAAGACACCGACTGCCGCAATGACGGCGGTCGTCATCATCCGTCGCGAGGCGTCCTGCCGCTCACTGAACTCACCCAGGAGTTCGGCGCGGTACTCGATTGGCCATTGGAAAGACTCCAACTCATCTTCGAGGTCATCGACTACGGAACCAAGATCGCGAGTCCCATCGAGGTTTGCCCCGATGTCGATACTTCTTGACAGGTCTTGGTGATGGATCTTGTTCGGTACGGCGGCGATCCCCACTTTCGCGACGTCGCTGAGCAGCACGTACTGCCCGCTCGGAGTGTCGAGAAGGAGATTGCGCACGTCGGTGAGGCTTTGCCGCGTCTCAGGCGTGCTCCAGACCTGCACATCGTAGGCCTTGCCCTGCCAGAACACGTCCCCTGCTTCCTCCCCAGAGATCAATCGTGCAGCGGCCCGCCGGACGTCTCCGGGTTTGATGCCATAGGCCTTCGCTGCCTCTAGATCGACCTCAACGCGTATCTGGGGTATGTCCTCCTGGAACGAAACGTGGTTCTCCTTCACACCGGCGATGCCACCAAGGATCTCATTCACCTCGGCGGCCGTATCGCGCAACACCTGGAGATCAGGTCCAAACACGCGAATCGTGATCGGCTCACTCGAACCGGTCAACACTTCCCGAATCCGCTCTTTCAGATAGGTCTGGACATCCCGATAGAGCCCGGGATATCCGTCGACGGTCTCCTGGATCTTCGCCAACGTCTCGTCGTAGTCGACGGCCGGATCGACGCTGACCCAGTTCTCGCCGAAGTCGATGCCCACAACTTCGTCCATCAGAAGCGCTTGCCCGATGTGGGATCCAGCATTTCGCACGCCGGGAATGCTTAGTAGTTCGCGATTGACTTCCTCGGTGATTCTCACCATCTCAATTTGACCCGTTCCCGGCTTTGTCAGCCAGTGCATCAAGAAATCCCGTTCTTTGAACGACGGAAGCAACGATTGTCCGAGAAGCGGGACCAGTGCCACACCGACCATCGTGACGGTCGCGACCGTCGCGTAGGCACCCCTCGGATTGGCGACGAGAGGACGGAGAGAGTTCACGTAGAGCTTCTTGAGGAACGGCACGAAAGGTGATTCACGGTGGCGCAGAGATTCCGGATTCCTGAAGAAGACCAGACTCAGTGCCGGCGTTAGCGTCAGTGCAACAACCATCGACGCGAGCAATGCCAAGGCATACGAAGTGACCAACGGACGGAAGAAGGCTCCCGACAAGCCCTCCAGCATGAAGATCGGCGCTACGGCAACGATCTCGAGAAGGGTCGCGTAGACGATCGCACTTCGCACCTCGATAGATGCATCGAGAATAACTCTGGCGGTCGAGCGCGTACCACCCTGCGCGCGGTGCTCTCTGAGACGGCGTACGACATTCTCAATGTCGATGATCGCATCGTCGACGATGTCACCAAGTGCTATCACCATCCCAGCCAGGATCATCGTGTTGATCGTCGCGCCGCGCAGGTGCAACACCAGACCAGCGGCCACCAGCGACAACGGGATGGCGACGACGCTGATCAGCGCCGTTCTCCACTCGTAGAGGAACAGGCTGAGCATGAGAATCATGAGGACTGCGCCGAACAAGATCGCGGTCGACAGATTCTTTATCGACTCCTCGATGAAGGTGGCAGGGCGGAAGATCTCGGCATCGATTTCGATACCGGGCAGACCGGGTTCCAGCTGCGCAAGCGCCTCCTCGACGCCGCGCGTGACTTCCAGGGTATTGGCCCACGGGAGTTTCTCGACGATGAGCATCAACCCAGGACCGTCGTTGATGACTGCGTCGCCGTTCAGTAGCTGATGGTCTCGAACGAGTTCTGCAACTTCACCCAGTTGGAGTGTTTCACCTGTCGTCGTCTGAACCGGAATAGAGGCAAGATCATCAGCTGTGATGATCGGAGCCAAATGCCTAACGCTGAGGCGTTGATCCTCCGACTCGATCCATCCACCCTTGCCGATGATGTGACCCTCGGAATACCGAAAGAGCCCAGCCGCAAGCGCATCCGATGTGCTGGTGGATACGCTTTCAAGCGTTACCTGGTTCTCGCGGAGCCGTTCGGGGTCTACCTGCACCTGCAGCATCTCCAGACGCTCGCCCCAGATAGG
Organism: Acidimicrobiia bacterium; assembly: GCA_035471805.1. Taxonomy (NCBI): domain Bacteria; kingdom Bacillati; phylum Actinomycetota; class Acidimicrobiia; species Acidimicrobiia bacterium. The sequence continues at coordinate 21,662 of DATIPS010000063.1, forward strand.
CACATTGGCAACGCCCGGAACCTGAAGGAGGCGTGTGCGAATAGTCCAGTAAGAGACCATCGACATATCGATCAGATCGAGCTCCGGGTCGACCGAGGTCAAGCCAATCTTCATCACGCGGCTCGTGGATGAGAGTGGCTGGATCAACACCGGCGGAGATGCCCAGGTCGGCAGAGTTGGTCCGACGACCGCTATACGTTCGTTCACCAACTGGCGAGCGTCCAGCAAGTCGGTGCCACGCTCGAAGATCATCAGGATCGAGGAGAGTTGCTCCACCGAGTTCGACCGGATCTCGTCGAGACCAGGTATGCCGGCGAGCGATTGCTCGAGAGGGATGGTGACCAGCGCCTCGACCTCCGAGGCGGACAACCCGAGCGAAGGTGTCTGCACCTCGACACGCGGCGGGGCGAACTCGGGGAACACATCGATCTGTGTGTTCTGCAGTTGTTGCACTCCGAAGAACATGAGCCCGGAGGCAAAGGTCATGACTATGAACCGGTACTTCAAGCTCGAGCCAACAATCCAACGCAGCATCCCGATTGCCTACTTTCCGATTCCGAACTCGGCGCCGTAGAGCTCAGGCACCCCGGTCACAACGACGGCCGTTCCCACCGGCGGGCCCTCCACGAAGAAGGCCTGATGATCGACCTCCACCACGTCGGTGATCTCATGACGAAGGAAATCCAGACCTTCAGGATTCGTGTACACCCAATGCTTCCCGTCGGGAGTGATTATCAAAGCGGCGCTCGGAACGACAGAGGTGCCCTCTGCGCCCGTCCCAACGCTCGCAATCTGGATGTCGAGGCGCTCTGCGGCCGACGCGGTCAACGTGATCCGCAAGAGATCGGAGCCTTCCACTGGTGCATATGTCGCCGGCTCGTCATGCGATGAGCCCTCGTCCGGCTCTGTTCCGGAAGCCTGCGCAAAGATCAGAGACAGCGCAACCGCCGCCAAGAGCCCGTACCCGAGTTTCCTAGGCATCGCTCAATCACCCGCCACCGGCACCCGGAGAAAGCCGTCGTCGAACAAGTCGTCGGCGGTCGTATCGGGTGTCTCGATGTTTCCCCACCTCAGATAGGCCGCCGGAACAACCACGAGCGTCATTAGGAGTGTTGTGATCAAACCTCCAATCACCACGAAAGCCATAGGACCCACTACCTCTAGGCCTGCCATCCGACTCGTGGCCGCAAGTGGAATGAACACGGCTGCCAGCCCGGCGAGGGGAACGACCGTGGGGACCAGGAGTTCGGCAGTACCCGCGACGACCAACTCCTCGCCAAACGCCTCACCGCGCCTTTCACGCCCCTCGTAGTTCCTTATTAGCAACACCGTTCCGCGTGCAGCCAGACCGATTATTGCCACCAGGCCGGCAATGGATCCAAGCGTTGCCTCAAGACCCGTCAGGGCGATGGCGAGCACGCCTCCGGATAGGGCCAGCGGCAGGGTGGCAAACACCAGGATGGCCAGCCGCCAGCTGGCGAACGCGGCTTGAAGGAACACGAAGATCCCGATCAACGCGGCAACGACGACGGCGATAACCCGCGAAGTTGCAGCACGGTCGACGGCGAATCCTCCGAGCACCTCTGCGTGATACTCGAGCGGAAAGACTGTGTTCGATAGAGACTCATCGATCTCTGCGGCCACGTCGGCGATGTCGCGGTTGCCGATGTCGGCGATGATGTCCAGGTAGGACTCGACCGACTCATGCCGTATCACCGTGGCGTTGGGAACGACTCTCACGTCGGCGACATCGGCCAAAGTCACGGTCAATCCGCTGGGAGTCGGGATCAGAATGCCTTCAACGTCGTCCACCGTTTGCCGTATAGCCGGAGCACCCCAAACGACGACGTCGAAGACTTTCTGTTCTTCGAACAGATTGCCGACGACGATTCCGGACAACAGGGTTGCCGCCCGACGCCGGATATCGCCCGGCTTGAGGCCGACGGCCTGGGCGCGATCGAGGTCAACGTCGATTTCGATAGTCGGCTGCTCGAGCGGAAGGTCGATCTTCGAGTCGGCCACCCCTTCCACGTTCTCGACCAGCCCAACTACCCGCTCGGCGACCTCACCAAGAACGACAGAGTTGTCTCCGTACACGCGGACGATCAACGCATCGGCAGATCTGCCGAGGATCTCCGAAACCTGTTGCTCTGAATAGGTCTGGACCTGACTGCTGATATCGGGTCGAGAACCAACGGCGTTCTCGATGCCGGCGAGCGTCGACTCGTAGTCGGCCGCCGGGTCGATCTTGGCCCAGATTTCTGCCGAGTTGACGTTTACCACCTGATCGGAGGTGATTGCCCTTCCAACGTGCGCCGTCACATTGGAGATGCCGTCGAGCGAGCCGACGTCGTAAACCACCTGCGCGGCGATCTCGTCCATTCGAATCAGCGAGGTTCCCGGTGGAGCGTCCAGGTGCACGAGCACGTCACGCTGCTTCAACTCGGGTCGCAGAGCCTGATCGATGAAGGGAACCAGGATCAGGGCGGCCCCTACGAATACGACGAACGTGGCTATGGCGACTCCGGGCCCGGCGATCAGCCGCGATCCAAATCTCGAGAATGAAGAACGTACCGACCGAATGAGCCTCGAAGGCGAGGGCTCGCGAGGCTCGCTCGGTAGCACGAGCGCGCTCAAGGCCGGCGTTACGGTGAGGCTGACGAGAAGCGATGCACCGATGGCAAGGAGATAGGCGCCGGCGATAGGCGGAAGGAAGGCGCCCCCTTCACCTTCCAGGAAGAAGAACACCGATACTGCGGCACCGGCGATGACGGTCGCATATAGGGCCGCACCCCGCGTCCGTAGAGTGGCCGTACGGATCCGCTCCAACAGTGAAGTCTGTCGTGCTCCGCCTTCCGAAGCGATCGATTGGCTCCACGCACCGACGATCGCGTCGTCGACAATCGCCACAAGCGCCATGACCAGACCCGCCAGGATCATGACGTTTGTCGTAGTTCCGGTCAGGTACAGGACGACCAATGCCGCGACCATCGAAACAACGATCGAAGCCCCACCGATCAGGACGATCCTCCAATCGAGCAGGAAAATCCAGATCACCAGCAGCAAAAGGACCGCCCCGATGAGAACCATCATCCCCAGATTGCTGAATGCGGTTGTCACGTAGGAAGCCGGCCGATAGACCGAACTGTCGATCTGAATGCCGGGAAGCCCCGGACTCAACGCCCGCAGCGCCGCGTCCAGCTCTTTGGTGACTTCGGGCGTGTTCGCCTCTGGAAACTTCTCGATGACCAGAAGGACGCACGGGCCGGAGCTGCAGCGAGCGTCACCGATCAGAGGCTGGTGACCCGTCTCAATCTGCGCAACTTCGCCAAGCGTGAGGGGGCGCCCATCAACATATACCGCCTCGCCCTCATCTCCCTCAACGGTGACCTGAGCGAGCTCCTCCGGCGTGGAAATCGCTTGCTCGTGAAACACGTGCAGTCTCTGGTTCACGGTGTCGATGAACCCGCCCGTCCCCGGACTCGACGCCTCGAGGAAGGTCAGCGGTGATACTTCCAGAGCGTTCCCTGCGGTCCGGATCACTTGATTCAGAGTGACATCCTGGGCGATGAGTCTCTCGGGATCGACGAGAACCTGGAGTTGCCGGTCGCGGAACCCCCATATCGAGATATTCGCAACGCCTTTTACTCCGAGAAGCCGCGGCACTACGACCCAACGTGCGAGGACCGACGTCTCGATCGGTGTCAGCTCGTCGGATGACAGCGAAACCATGGCAACGCGACCCGTTGACGAGAGTGGCTGGATCATCAGAGGCGGGTCGGCTACCTGGGGCAGGCCGGCCGCCTGGGCCAGGCGCTCGGCTACAACCTGGCGGGCGTCGAGAAGGGCGGTGCCGGGCTCGAATGTCATGACGACCGAGGACAACCCGGGCAGCGAAACCGACTCGATACTCTCGAGGAAAGCGACGCCGCTGAGCAAGTCCTGCTCGAGGGGAATGGTCATCAACCGCTCGACTTCGGCTGCCGACAATCCGAGCGCCTCTGTTTGGACCTCCACCGTGACCGGGCTGAACTCGGGAAGCGCGTCTCTCTTGATGTCGTCGAGTTGCACGATGCCGAAGACCAGCAGCCCAACGGCAAGAGCCACCACGATTCTGCGGAACTTGAGACTCCAGTCAACCAGCCACCGCATCATCACGATCGGCCTCCAGTTCTGCCCGTCGGGATCGAGATCAGAAGCTGATCTCCAAGTGAGCCGCGACGGCCGCCTGCACCGGACGGAGCCGCACCGATTCTTGGTCGGCAACCCTGTGGAGGCCTCCCATGCAACAGCGCCCCTGGACGGTTCCTGCGGTTTACGCCTCCCATGCGATACCCCTTGTCCCAAGTCGGAATCCAGATGTTGCCATCTCGATTCTCAACAGCCTAGAAGTAACCTACACAGCCTGACCGCTCAGTGTGAGATATCTGGGGGGGGTTTTCCCCGAGAAACGCGAAGCTCTCCCCTGAAATGACCGTTTTCGCGCGACTTTCGGTACCTATAGGGTCGGAATGTCGCGCGAAAACGGGTCTAATCGCGCCGCTCGCGGGCACGAAGGAACCGGCGGTCACGCCCTGCCGCGCTGGCGGCGGTAGTGACGGATCAGGGCGTTTGTCGAAGCATCGTGCGTCAACTCAAGCGGTTGCCCGGCGGTCAGTTCCTCGATGATCGTCCCTGCCAGTTCCTTGCCGAGTTCGACTCCCCACTGATCGAAAGAGTTGATACCCCAGACGACTCCCTGGGTGAAGACCTTGTGCTCGTAGAGAGCGATTAGCTGACCCAGGACGGATGGTGTGAGTTTCGGAGCGAGGATCACGGAGGTGGGTCGATTGCCGGGGAACGTTCGATGCGGAACCAGGTCTGCTCGCACGCCGGCCGCCGCCACCTCGTCTGCGGGCTTGCCGAACGCCAGTGCTTCGGCCTGTGCAAACAGGTTGCCCATGAGCAGATCGTGTTGGCCCCCCTGATCTTCTGCGGGCTCGACGAACCCGATCAGGTCGGCCGGGACCACCGTCGTGCCCTGATGCAGCAACTGGTAGAAGGCGTGCTGGCCGTTCGTACCCGGTTCACCCCACACGATTGGTCCGGTGTCCATGTCGACCAACGTCCCGTCGAGGCGTACCCGCTTGCCGTTGGATTCCATTTCGAGTTGCTGCAGATACGCGGCGAATCGATCGAGATCCTGGCTGTACGGCAAGACGGCGTAGGTCGGGTAACGGAGCAGATTGCGATACCAGATGCCGATCATGCCGAGCAGGGCCGGCACGTTGTGCTCCAGCGGCGTCGTCCGAAAGTGAAGGTCCATGGCCCGGAATCCCGCCAGCATGTCCCGGAAGGCGTCCGGGCCGACCGAAATCATCAAGCTCAGTCCGATCGCCGAATCCAGCGAGTATCTGCCTCCAACCCAATCCCAGAGTTCGAACATGTTGGCAGTGTCGATCCCGAAAGCGGCGACCTCGTCGCCGTTGGTGGAGACGGCTACGAAGTGCTTCGACACGGCCGCATCGTCTCCCAGAGAATCGACCAACCAGGCACGGGCGGCGCGAGCGTTGGACAGCGTCTCCAGAGTGGTGAACGTCTTGGAGGCGACCACGAACAGCGTGGAAGCAGGATCGACCACGTCGAGAACACCCGCCAGATTCGCCGGATCGACGTTCGACACGAAGTGCGCTTCGATATCGGTATCCCTGTACGAACGGAGAGCCCGGTACGCCATCGCCGGACCGAGGTCTGATCCCCCGATGCCGATGTTAACGATGTGGCGAATCCGCTTCCCGGTGTGACCGAGCCATTCACCGGCTCGCACACGGTCGGCGAAGTCCGTCATCCGGTCGAGTACGCGTTGAACATCACGGACTACGTCTCGACCATCCACGAAGAAGGTTTCCCCCACCCGGGCACGGAGGGCCGGGTGCAGGACGGCTCGGTCTTCCGTCACGTTGATGTGCTCCCCGCCGAACATCGCCTCGATCCGCTCCGGGACACCTGCACGACGGGCGACGCCGACCAACGCCGCAAGTACCTCATCGGTGACCAGGTGCTTGGAGAAGTCGACCATCAGATCGCCGGCGCCGAAGGTCAGGCGCTCTGCCCGGCCCGGGTCTACTACGAACTCCCGTCGCAGATCGAGATCACCCAGTCGTCGCTCGAGCTCCTCGAGTTCCTTCCACTCCTGTGTCGAGTTGATTGGTATCAAACCATTCCTCCAGATCCGCCATCGTCCTGCAACCCAACCAGACAGGTCACAGTACGGGCAGTCATCGAGTGATCCAGGCCCAGTCTGGTCCGAGCAGAGCGTCGGCTTCCGTCGGCGTTGGGTTGTTCTCTCAAGACGGCGCGCCCTTCTCCCGGCGTATCTCGAGGGCCGCGGCGCTCATACAGACAGTCAAACCCATTGGGTCTCCCTCACTGGTACCGATGATTCTGGTACGTCTCGACGACCAAAGCCGGAATCTGCATTTCCGAGGGACTCGTGACCGGCGAAGCAGCCGGCCGTCGCAATGCCAAAGGGAGTGGGACGCCCGACCAAGCGTCCGGATAGTCCATTGAAGCGGTAGCTCGATTGCCGGGCGCCGGATTATCGAAAGATCAGGGTCCCAGCATGCCCGGATCCGGTGGCACGTCGACTGAGTATCGACGCAACACTTCGAGCGGCACAAACTCGAGCGCCGACTCATCCGTCGCCGCCAGCACGACGGGCGCGGCAGCGCCATCTTGATGAGCGCGCAACCAATTGACGGCGGTCACGCACCAGCGGTCCCCGGGCACCAAACCCGGAAAGCGGAACTGTGGGACGGGGGTGATGAGGTCGTTGCCGATGGCCAGCTGGTGATCGAGAAACTCCCTGGTGACCACCGCACAGATCGTGTGGCTTCCCCGGTCGCTCGCATCTGTGGCGCAAGAACCATCGCGGTACCACCCGGTGAGCGGGTCGGTACCGCAGGCTTCGAGTACCCCGCCGAGAACGTTGTGCTCCATGAGCCTCCAGTATGGCCGTCCCTGCCTCCCCGCGCTGAATGTGGCTCACATATCGTCTGCAGGCCGCGTTTCGGCCAGGGTGGCCGCCACCACAGACGTTCTCGGGGGGAGGCTCACGAAACTCTGTTGGCCGGGTCTGGCCTTCGTCGCCAACCTATAGAGGGAGTACGCGGCGACGGGAGCGAAGAACCCGGACAGGCTCCACAGATACCCGGCCGGTCCGAAAAGAGTCATCAGGACTGAAGTGATGATCGGCCCAACGATCGAACCTGCCCCGTAGACGAACAACACTCCCGCCGCGGTCGAGACCAGCTGATCGTCCCTGACTATGTCGTTGATGTGGCTGACGGCCAGCGAGTACATCGGAAAGGCAAGACTGCCGTACAGCGCGGCAACGACGAAGAGCAGGGGGCTGTGCCGATCGACCGTCGTTCCGAGCAAGGCAACACCGACTGCGGCGGTTGCGGCGATGAAGATGACACGGCGCCGCGGAAATCGATCGGACAGATGTCCGAGCGGGTACTGCGTGATGACGGCACCGACCACCGACGCTCCCACGAACAATCCGGCCCGACCCGGGCTCATACCTATGCGGGTGGCATAGACGGCACCCAATCCGAATATCGCACCGTTGGAGGCGCCGACCAGCGCGCCGGTGACTACTCCCAGAGGAGCCACCCGGAGAAGGGCTCGAATCGAGACCCCGGAAGGCGGGTCGAGGGCCGGCGCAGGTATCTGAGATAGGGCAAGAGGGACGATCGCCAGCGAGATCAGAATGGAGGCGGTGATGAAGAGGCGCGGACCGGATGGGTCGGCGGCGCCCAGGAGCAGCTGTCCGCATCCGACGGAAACGGTGACGACGACCATGTAGACGGCAAGCAGGCGGCCCCTGGTCGCATTCGAGGCCCGGTCGTTGAGCCAGCTCTCGATCGTCACGTAGAGTCCCGAGAGACACAATCCGGTGATGAACCGCAACAGCGACCAGGTGACCTCATCCACAACCAGGTAGTGGATCAAGGCAACCGAAGACGTGAGGGACGCCAGCCCGGCGAACACCCGTATGTGCCCGACGCTGGCCAGCCGCGCCGGAATCGTCAGCGACCCGACGAGAAACCCGGCGTAATAGGACGCCATCACGATGCCGATGGCCGGGGTGGCAAACCCCTCGATATCCGAACGGATACCGAGTAGTGAACCCTGCAGGCCATTGCCTGCCATCAGGAGGGCAGTGCCGAGGAACAGCACCCAGACCGACACCACGACGGCACCGGTACCAGAAGTCTCAGTTCTTGATGACACCGCGTTCAACCAACTGCGTAGGGTGCGCAGATGCTAACGCTGCCGGTGCCCGGTCAACCCCGACGGGACGCTGACGGCGACCTGTCGTCTACGCCTAGACGCCTTTCTCCATCTCGCGGCGGATGTCATCCTCCGATATCGGTTTCTGGAAGTAGGCGGTCCAGGCATTCAAGGCCAGTCCGATACCCCAGCCGAGGATCGGCCAGATAGGCCAGAAATAACCCTGACCGGATACTGCCCAAATGACCACGAGCAGGGCGTTCACGATCAGGTAGGTGGCCGCGTGATTCTTGAAATCCCGCTTGTCCTTCAGGCGTTTGAGAGCGGCCTCTCGGCCATTCTCCGCATCCATGCCGGCACTCCTCCCTAGACGCTTGAGCTGTTTCCGCTCGAGCGCACACCGTCTGGCGCGGTCCACATACTCGGCCAACGCCGACTCGGATCACGCTCGTCGCGATTGAGCCCGAAGCCTACCGATTAGGTCGACAGGATGTCGGCAGGGTCGCCACGCCGGGGCGCTGCCAATTTTCGGTTTTTCGGAGGCGTCGCCGGCTTGCGCGCGCCTATATTTCCCTGATGCTGGCGTCGTCAGATCTCTTCCCCCCAATGAGTGCCGATGATGTCGACGCGCCGGCAGCACACATCCGCGATTGCTGGTTGTGAGGGAGCCGGATTTGACGGTCGCCGTTGAGTTCGAGGGGGTTTCCAAAGCGTTCGGTGATGTGCGCGCCGTGAATGAAGTCGACCTGGCGATTCACGACGGCGAGTTCTTTGCAATGCTCGGCCCATCGGGGTCGGGCAAGACCACCTGCCTGCGCATGCTCGCCGGCTTCGAGATCCCGACCGCCGGGCGCATCCTCCTCGACGGCATCGACGTCTCCGGCCTTCCGCCGTACGATCGCGACGTCAACACGGTCTTCCAGGACTATGCGCTGTTTCCACACATGACGGTGGCCGAGAACATTGCCTATGGGCTGATGGTGAAGAAAGTCGGCGGAAACGAGCAGCGTACCCGGGTTGAGGAAGCGCTGGCCCTCGTTCACCTCGACGCTCTCGGTGGCCGCAAGCCTGCTCAGTTGTCGGGGGGGCAGCGACAAAGGGTCGCCCTGGCCCGGGCGCTGGTCAACCGTCCTTCGGTCCTGTTGCTCGACGAACCCCTCGGAGCGCTCGATCTCAAACTGCGTCAGGCGATGCAGATCGAGCTGAAATCACTCCAACGTGAGGTAGGTATCACGTTCATCTATGTCACGCACGATCAAGAGGAAGCACTGACCATGAGCGATCGGCTCGCCGTGTTCAACCACGGGCGGGTCGAGCAAGTAGGTACTCCGGCCCAGGTATACGAGAGCCCACGGAATCCGTTCGTTGCGGGATTCGTCGGCGTGTCGAACGTCGTCGACGGCCTCCTCGCCACCAAGCTGCGAGGCACACCCGCTGCGTTCACGGTGAGGCCGGAGAAGATCACTTTGAGCGACCCTTCCATCCCGGCTCCGGATGGATCCATCTCCATCGACGGCACGGTGGTCGAGGCGACCTACCTGGGCATGTACAGCCGCTACCGAGTCACCGTTGAAGGCGGCGAACTGCTGGTGACCAACCAGAACCTGGACGTGAATCACGGCGATGTTGGCGCCACGCATGGAAAGCAGGTGCGTCTCCACTGGAAGTCGGGGGCGTGCCGTCCGCTGGCGGAAGCTACTCAGGACGAGAACACAGACCCGGCTGCATTCGCAGCCGTTCGAGAAACACACCAATAGACCATCGAGAGGAACGACATGAGACGAATAGTGAGCCTGGTGGCCGTCCTGGCTCTCGTCATCGCTGCTTGCGGCGGCGATGGCGAGGCCACCTCGGGCGGCCCTCTCCAGGAGATCGGCGACTCCGAAGACAAGGTCGTCATCGTCGCCTGGGCCGGGTACATCGAGCGCGGGGAGACCGACTCGGCCTTCGACTGGGTTACCCAGTTTGAAGAAGACACAGGTTGTGCGGTAGAGGTCAAGACGGCGGGCACGTCGGACGAGATGGTTGCGCTGATGACCGGATCGGATGAGTTCGATCTCGTGACGGCTTCCGGCGACGCCAGCCTTCGTCTGATCGCAGGTGGAACGGTGCAGGAAGTCAACACCGACCTCATACCGAGCTGGGACACGGTCGACGAACGGCTGCAGAATGCTCCATGGCACACAGTGGACGGCAAGCACTTCGGAGCGCCCTACCAGTGGGGCGCCAACGTGCTCGCGTACAACACTGAGGTATTCGGAGGCTCCGCCCCCACGTCGTGGAGCGTGATCTTTGAACCGACCGACTTGCCGGACGGCGAGGCGAATGCCGGACGGGTGCAGGCGTACGACGGTCCCATCTATGTTGCCGACGCCGCCCTCTACCTCAAACACACGCGACCCGACCTCGGAATCGACGACCCCTACCAGCTCAACGAGGAGCAGTACGCCGCTGCACTCGATGTTCTCCGGACGCAACGGTCGCTGGTTGGCCGCTACTGGCACGATGCCTTCATCCAGATCGACGACTTCACCAACGAGGGTGTGGCCGCGTCGGCCAGCTGGCCATTCCAGGTGAACATCTTGCAGGCCGGCGGCGAGCCAATAGCGTCCACGATTCCCGTGGAAGGTGCAACCGGCTGGGCGGACACGACCATGATGCACGTCAACGCGCCGCATCCCAACTGCGCCTACAAGTGGCTCGACTGGTCGCTCAATCCCAAGGTCCAGGGTGACCTGGCCGCCTGGTTCGGCTCCGTGCCTTCGGTTCCTGCCGCCTGTGACGGCAACGATCTCCTGGGCCCGGACGGATGCACTGTCAACGGGTTCGACAGTTTCGAGCGGATCTCATTCTGGAAGACCCCAACGGATGACTGTAACGGCACCTCAACAGCCGGGGCTTGCGTTCCCTATTACCGATGGGTGACCGATTACCTGGCCGTCATCGGCGGACGTTGACATGACGGTGGGTGGGAGTGCTCCGGCACTCCCACCCACCCTGTCCCATGAGCTCTTCACCGACCTGGCACCGGATCGCATCGGCTCTCTATCGCAGGCCGCGGCTGCGCCTCGCCCTCCTGCTCGGAGTTCCGTTGTTATGGATGGTCGGCGTCTACGGGGGAAGCATCGTCGCTCTGCTGGTGCAGAGCTTCTTCCGTCTCGACAGCTTCGCAGGCACCATCGACCGGTCACCGACTCTCGACACGTGGCGTGATCTGTTCACAGACGCCAACATGTCGGTGGCCGGCAGGACTATAGGGATGGCGGCCGCGGTGACTCTCGCCTCGATCATGATCGCTCTGCCGCTCGCCTACTACATTGCCCGCCACGCATCGCGGCGCACGAAGGCCGTACTGATCATGGCGGTGCTGATCCCGTTGTGGTCCTCGTATCTCGTTCGCGTGTATTCGTGGAAGCTGATCCTCGCCGCCGACGGCATCATCAACTGGTTCTTCGAACGGCTGGGAATCGGCGGTCTTCTCGATGCGATTCTGCGGACCCCTGGGATCGGTGGGCCGTCCCTCTCCGTCTCGTACATCGGTCAGTTCCTGGTCTTCGTCTACATCTGGCTGCCGTACATGGTGCTGCCGATCCAGGCGGCGCTGGAGCGCGTTCCCCGCTCGTTCGTCGAAGCATCTGCCGACCTGGGAGCTCACCCGCCTACTACCTTTCGCAAGGTGGTCTGGCCTCTCGCCATCCCCGGTGTGGCGGCGGGATCGATCTTCACCTTCTCGTTGACGCTCGGCGATTACATCATTCCGACCGTCATCGGTGATTCTTCACCATTCATCGGGCTGGCCATCTACAGCTACCAGGGCGTGGCAGGCAACCTCCCGCTCGCCGCCGCATTCGCCTTCGTGCCAATAGCGGTGATGGGTCTCTACCTGTTCGGCGCCAAACGGCTCGGCGCCTTCGAGGCGCTATGAGAACCGCCGGTTGGGGCCTGAAAGCGGCGGCGCTGGGTGCCGTTCTCTATCTCCATGTGCCTATCGCCATTCTGTTTCTGTACGCATTCACAACCGAGGACTCGAGTTTCCAATTTCCGCCTCCGGGCCTGACGACCCGGTGGTTCGAGGTTGCCTGGAACAACGGTGACATCCGGGCTGCCCTCGGATTGTCGCTGCGCGTGGCGTTCGTGGCGATGATCGTGGCGCTCGTACTCGGAACGCTCACAGCCGGAGCAGTCTGGCGAACCAAGTTCTTCGGGCGGGAGACGCTGTCACTGTTCATCGTCTTACCGATCGCATTACCCGGGATCATCACCGGGATAGCGTTACGTTCGGCGATAAACCTCGCGGATCTGTCCTTCTCGTTCTGGACGCTCGTCATCGGCCACGCGACTTTCTGCGTGGCCGTCGCCTATAACAACGTGATCGCGCGATTACGCAGGACTTCGCCGTCGTTGATCGAGGCATCAATGGACCTGGGAGCGCGCGGCTGGCAGACCTTCAGGCATGTCCTCCTACCCCAGATGTCTTCCGCGCTGGTGACGGGCGGCATGCTCGCCTTCGCGTTGTCCTTCGATGAAATCATCGTGACGACATTCACGGCCGGCAATCAGCAGACCCTGCCAATCTGGATCTTCTCATCGCTCGTGCGGCCGAGGAACCGCCCCGTCACCAACGTGGTGGCACTGGCGGTTGTGGTGTTGACATTCGTCCCGATAATCCTCGCCCAGCGCTTCTCGCGCCGGGCCGAGGAATCGACCTGAATCCCCCCAACCCCCTGGACGTGTTTCGATCGATCGAGGACTCCTGTGTCAGCGGCCCAGGGTCCGATCGACCGACTGGTTTCCGCTCCCGTGCGAGGCCTTTTTCGCCTTCTTGTCGAGGCGTTTCTCTTTGAGGCCTTTGGCGGCCACCTTCTTGGCGCTTCTGCCGCCCTTGTCCTTGCTAGCCATCAGTGCCTCCAGGCCGGCCACCAAAGATGGTGGCCATGGACCATTGTCTCACAGGGAGGGTGCCGGCCACGGGTCATCTTGCCGTGGCGGCCCTGCCGACGGAGCGGACCAGCTTCGTGATCGCCCACCGCCTCTCGACGATCCGCGCCGCCGACCTGATTCTGGTCATGGAAAACGGCCGCATCGTTGAGCAAGGTAGCCGCGACGAACTCATCGCCTTCGACGGCGCCTACGCCGACCTCTACAACGCCCAGTTCACCGGACCCGAAGTCGTGCCGGCCCGGCCGGCGGCGGTTTGCCCGGGCCGGCAGAATCCCCACGGACCTAACCCCCGATCGCCGGGCTCAACGTCAACCGCTCGCGAAAGCGAAGAACGCGTCGGTCCACTCGGCGCTCGGGATGCCGAACTCGGTGCCGTTGCGCACGATGATCATGTCGGCTACCGGGGATACGTACACGTACTGACCGTGATCGCCGGCCGCATAGAAGTCGTACTCCCCCGCGTCTCGAAGCGCCCCATACCACATGTACTTGTAGTACCCGCCGCCGTCTGCGTAGACGATCTGTCCCCAATGATCCGGGTAGTAGTCCGCGTGGTGGGTCGACGGATCCAGTACGGTCGACTCGCCAACCCATCCGTCCGACACGACCTGCTCGCCGTTCCAGACCCCACGCTCGAGAAATAGCCGGCCCAGTTTGACGTAATCGATCGCCCGGGCGTTCAAACCTGCCTCCATCTTCTCGAAGCGACTGGTCTCACCGTCCAGTGCCCAGGCACCATCGAACTCCATGCCCACCTTGTCCCACAACCGGGTCTGCGTGTATTCAGTCACCGACATGCCGGTGGCCCGTTCGAGGATCATCCCCAACAGCTGGGGATGGTATTTGTTGTAGCTGAAATACTCGCCGGGCTGGTCGATGACTGTGGTGTTGTCCAGCGCCAGCTGCCGCTGGTCGAGGGCATAAGTAGTCAGCGGGTCGTCGCCGTTGAACAGACCCCAGCGGATCGCCTGGTAGTCGAGCCCGGAGGCCATGAGCAGGAGGTCCCGGATCGTGATCGCCGCGAAACGCGCGTCTCGTTGCGCCAGCTCCGGCAGATAGTCGGTGATCGGATCGTCCACGCCGCCGATGAAACCCTCCTCGAGGGCGATGCCGATCAGCACAGAGTCGAACGACTTCGCCACCGAGAACGACGTGAGCATCGAGTCGCGGGCGGCGCCGTTGAAGTAACGCTCGTAGAGGATTCGGTCGTTCTCGATGACGATGAAAGCCTGTGTGCCCGTGGAAGTGAGGAATGCGTCGAAGTCGTCGACCCCGAAGATCGACTCGAAACCTCTCCGGACCCTCTCCTCATCGATAGCCTTCTCGAACACGAACGGATCGGTGGAAGCTGAAAGCCGGCTGAGGGGAAATCGCTCCAGGTAGTCGAGTTGGCTTGATTTCCTCATCGACACGACCCGCCAGGCGTACTCCGGCGAGTACACGACCGCGCCTACGACGACCCATACCGTCACGGCCGCGACCAGCATCGCCACAGCTGCCAGCAACCATTTGCCGATTCGCCGACCCATGATGTTCTGCCTCCGGTTCTCCGTCGAGCACCACGCTATCGCGTCGGCCAGTCACCAACATCCGTGGTTCCCGGGCATCTGCGATGGGGTCGACGCCTTTCATGCTTCGCAGGCTCGCTTGCTCCAACTCGTTGCGGGAAGCACTGCGGTCGGATATCTCATTCTGTCGATTGCCGCCCCGGTGCTGATCCTCGCGTCACCAAGCCGTTCGACCCTCAGAACAGGTCTTTTCTGAATCTGATCGCCGGCACCCTTGTCGTGCATGCGGATGGACGACGTCACGAATCGGCGACAACGGACCTGGTGTTCTACGAGTTCCCGCCCCGTTCTCTCTCATACAGCATCTGCGCCCTCTGGTTCCCGAAGAACACGGAGATTGCGTGTCCGACGACGCCGAGGCCCCAGAAGAGAGCGGGCCAGTAAGCCCAGTCGAGGCCGAGCACTGCCTGACCTCCCCTGCCGGCACGTACATCGAGAATCACGAGCAGTGCATTCACGAACGCGTAGGTCATCAGGTGGTACAGGAAGTTGCGCACGTGCCGGGCGTGCCTCTCAACCCGTTCCAGTCCAGGATCAGTTTGCATCATCCAGACCTCCTCGTTCATTGGACGAGGAGGGCCGCTCTCCGCGCAAGGGCCAAAGGGCCCGTTGAGGGCGCCAACTTCGGCGACATAGACCGGACCCGAGGCGGCGACTTCCCCACCCCCGATTGAGGGACCAAGGCCTCTAGAAGTCGTGTCGATGGGGCTGTACAAGGAGGAGGACCCGGGAGTTTGTGGAAAGGAACCCTCCAGGACCGAGCGCGGTTTCGACTCGCCGGCTCTCGACGTCGAACGGGAATGAGACGGTCGATCCTGAGGAGTTGGAAATCGTGGAGGATGTGAGGATCGTCCTCTCGGGGCTGTGGGTGGCGATGATGCTGACCTATCTCCTGGGAGACGTATTGCGGATATTTGCCGGCGACTTCACCCCCGGGGAAATCGACGGCCGGAAGGCAAACCAGGCGGTGTGGATCGCCGCAGCCGTGCTGATGCTGATCCCGATCGTCATGGTGGTCCTTTCCCTGACCGTGCCGTATCCGGCCATCCGCTGGATCAACATCGCCGCCGCTGCGTTTCTCGTCCTCTTCAATCTCGTCGGGATGCCGTACCCGGGAGCGTACGACAACTTCCTGCTCGTGGTCAGCTTCGTCTTCAACGGAGCGATCATCTGGAACGCTTGGACGTGGACCTGACTCTCGGGCGATTTCCCAGGGGTGTCGGATGGATCGGTGTCGGTCGCCTGTTCGTAATCGTGAGAAGCGGCGAGGAAGCGGCCGCACCAGTCGGCAGCCGGTTGGGCTGGGTCGGGTCCGAACCCGCGACCGTCCGACCGGCAGCGTATCAGACGCCTGTAAGGGGAATCCGCTCCGGTGCCTGCGTAGGTCTTTGTGGGTGAACCGGGACCCGGAAATGTATTCACGGTCCGGCCGCGGCTCCTCAGAGAGCTAGCGTTCACAGGATGCACAATGCCGACAGCCACGACCTCATCCGGGTGACCGGAGCCCGAGAGAACAACCTCAAAGATGTCAGTGTCGAGATCCCCAAGCGCAGGCTGACCGTTTTCACCGGTGTCTCGGGATCAGGCAAGAGCTCTCTCGTCTTCGACACGATCGCCGCGGAGTCGCAGCGCATGATCAACGAGACCTACAGCGCCTTCGTGCAGGGTTTCATGCCGGCGCTGGCTCGTCCGGATGTCGACGTACTCGACGGGTTGACGACTGCGATCATCGTCGACCAGGAGCGGATGGGAGCCAACGTCCGCTCGACGGTCGGCACGGTGACGGATGCCAACGCCATGCTGCGGATCCTTTTCAGCAAGCTCGGACAACCGCACATCGGGTCGCCCAACGCCTTCTCGTTCAACGTCCCCTCGATCCGGGCAACCGGTGCAGTCACGATCGAACGCGGCGAGGGCAAGCGAGAGAACGTCACGTTCACCCGGACGGGAGGAATGTGTCCGCGCTGCGAAGGCCGCGGCACGGCCTCCGACATCGACCTCACCCGGCTCTTCGACGACTCCAAGTCGCTCAACGAGGGTGCCATCACCGTCCCCGGCTACAAGACGGGAGGCTGGATGGTGCGGTCGTTCACCGAGTCCGGCTTCTTCGACCCCGACAAGCCGATCCGCAAGTACTCCGAGAAGGAGCTCCACGACTTCCTCTACAAGGAGCCGACCAAGGTCAAGATCAACGGGGTCAACGCCACCTTCGACGGCCTGATACCCCGGGTCCAGAAATCGTTCCTCTCCAAGGACCGGGATTCGTTGCAGCCGCACATCCGGGCGTTCGTGGACCTGGTGGCAACCTTCACCGCCTGTCCCGACTGCGGCGGCACCCGGCTCAGTGAGGCGGCGCGGTCGTCGAAGATCAACGGGATCAACATCGCCGACGCCTGCGCCATGCAGATCAGCGACCTGGCCGAGTGGGTCGGCGGCCTCGACGATCCGCATTCTGCCCCACTGCTCGGGGCGCTGAGGGAGACACTCGACGCGTTCGTGGAGATCGGGTTGGGTTACCTCTCACTCGACCGACCGTCGGGGACGCTGTCGGGAGGGGAGGCCCAGCGCACGAAGATGATCCGCCACCTCGGGTCTTCGCTGACGGATGTCACCTACGTCTTCGACGAGCCGACCATCGGCCTCCATCCTCACGACATACAACGGATGAACGAACTGCTGCTGCAGCTGCGGGACAAGGGCAACACTGTGCTGGTCGTCGAGCACAAACCAGAGACGATCGCGATCGCCGACCACATCGTGGACCTCGGTCCCGGCGCCGGCAGTGCCGGCGGCGAGGTGGTGTTCGAGGGCACCGTCGACGGGTTGCGTGCCGGCGCCACCGTAACCGGCCGCCACCTCAACGACCGGGCCGCCCTCAAAGAGACGGTGCGGGCACCCACCGGCCGTTTGGAGGTCCGCGGCGCAACAACCCACAACCTGCGGGACGTCGATGTCGACATTCCACTCGGGGTGCTCTGTGTGGTGACCGGAGTTGCGGGTTCCGGCAAGAGTTCCCTGATCCACGGCTCGGTCTCCGGGCGAGATGGGGTAGTTTCGATCGACCAGGACGCCATCCGCGGCTCGCGCCGGAGCAACCCTGCTACGTACACCGGGCTGCTCGACCCGATCCGCAAGGCGTTTGCAAAGGCCAACGGCGTGAAACCGGCGCTGTTCAGCGCCAACTCCGAGGGCGCCTGCCCCGTCTGCAATGGCGCCGGCCTCATCTTCACGGAGCTGGGCTTCATGGACACCGTCACCACCACCTGCGAAGAGTGCGAAGGGAAAGGATTCGAGACATCGGTGCTGGAGTACCACCTCGGCGGCCGCGACATCAGCGAGGTGCTCGCAATGCCGGTGACCGAGGCCGAGGAGTTCTTCGGCACAGGGGAGGCTCGCACGCCGGCCGCCCACACCATCCTCGGCCGGCTCGCCGACGTCGGGCTCGGCTATCTGAGCATCGGCCAGCCGCTCCCCACTCTGTCCGGTGGCGAACGGCAGCGACTGAAGCTGGCCACCCACATGGCCGAGAAGGGCGGCGTCTACATCCTGGACGAACCGACCAGCGGACTCCACCCGGCCGACGTCGACCACCTGCTCGGGTTACTCGACCGGCTCGTGGATTCGGGCAAGACGGTCATAGTCATCTCGCATCACCAGGCGGTGATGGCACACGCCGACTGGATCATCGACCTCGGCCCCGGTGCCGGTCACGACGGCGGCAGGATCGTGTTCGAGGGCACACCCACCGAACTCGTCTCGGCCCGCTCCACGCTCACCGGCGAACACCTGGCCGAGTATTCGGGCATCTGACTGAGGAGCATGAGACGCCCCGAAGCCCGGATTCGCTCCGGCCGGCAGGGCGCGGGTCCTCCTATCTCGATGTGGAGATGCGGCCGCTCGAGATCAGAAGTCGAACGGAACCATTTCCCCGTTCTTCTGGATCAACACCACCGGTTGCGACTCCCAGGTGTCGACATCTCCACCCATGCCGGGTGAATCCGCCGGCATGCCGGGCAGAGCCAGACCTATGGCATCCGGGCGTTCGTCGAGGAGCTGAAGAATCGCCCCGGCCGGAACGTGTCCCTCGATCACGTACCCATCCAGCAGCGCCGTGTGGCACGATGCGGCACCGGCGGGGACCCCGTGTTCCGATTTGAATTCGGCCAACTGTGGATCCTCGGTCAGATCGATGCTGGCTCCCAGTTCTTGCAGGTACCCGACCCACCCAGTGCAGCATCCTCAGCCGGGTTCCTGATGCACATCCAGACTGAGACCGGACAGTGACAACTCCGTTGCTGTTGCCACAGGGTTCGTCGGCTGAGGTGCCGCGGTTGTCGTGGTGACCGTTGAAGCGCCGCCGCACGCGGTCGCTCCAAGCACCAGTAACAAAAGCCATATACGGGAACGCAACTCTCGACCTTTCATCAGGGGCAGACTCTAGCCGCAGTGCAATCCTGTGCGGGCGGTGTCGAGGGCGCACCCGCCGCATCTGTTGGCC
The DNA here is from genome assembly GCA_035471805.1 of Acidimicrobiia bacterium. Classification (NCBI taxonomy): domain Bacteria; kingdom Bacillati; phylum Actinomycetota; class Acidimicrobiia; species Acidimicrobiia bacterium. The sequence goes on from DATIPS010000063.1 coordinate 40,946, forward strand.
TCGCAGGGCGCGGTAGAGGCCCGATAGCCGGTCCCGTGCTCAAGAATGCCCACCCGACAAACGACGGCTTCATCTCCGGTCGCCGCGGTTTGGGACCTTCCCTCCCGGCTTGGGACTTCTGGCGCCAGACTAAGTATCAATCTGTCTGATAATTAGGGATCAAATCAACTTATGCGACCGTTTGAAGAGCAGACGAACGGATCCGGGGAGGAACCGTGACCAGGCAAGATCGTTCGACCCGTGGGTACCGCACACCGAACGCGGCGCGGACCGTCGCCGCGGTAGCGGGTTTGCTGCTCGTCCTGTTGCTGGTTACTTCGAGATGGGGTGACAGTCCCGAACCGGTCGGGGTGGCTCTCGACACAATCGGCACACCGATCCTCCAACTCGACCGCGACTTCGTAGATTTCGGAGATGTTCAGTTCAATCAGATGGTCGAGGCGACGTTCGAGGTGACCAACACGGGAGATGCCACTCTCCTGTTCACTGAGGAGCCGTTCATCGAACTCGAGGACGGGTGTTGACCGCCTACACCGACCATCGGTTCGATGGTCCTCAACCCCGGAGAATCAACAATTGTGGCGGTGACCTTCACGATGCACGCCGGAATGGACGGCTTCCACGACTTCCGGTTGCACCTGGCCACAAACGACCCGGAGAATCCGGCTCGGGAGATCGTGATCCTCTCGAACTGGGTCCAATAGAGAATGACGCCGCACGGGATCGGTGCGTCACACACGTCCGGACGGCACACGAGAACGAGTAGGGACAACCAGTGAGGATTCCGAAAACTGCGCTTCTGATGGCCTTCATAATCATCGCCGGCGGACTCACCGTTTCGGCGTGCGGCACCGGAGGTGAGAGCCACGGGATGGATCTCGCCGACCCGTCGGTGCTTCCCGACTTCGTACTGACGGCGCCGGACTCCGTCCAGGAGGCGTACCTGTTTGCGGTCGCCCACCCGGAAGATCTGTCGCATCAGCCCTGTTACTGCGGCTGCGGCACGATGGGCCACGAAAGCAACCTGGGCTGCTTCATATCCGATATGGCCGAAGGCGGCCCCATCACGTTTGACTCTCATGCGATCGGGTGCGGTATTTGCGTCGACATCGCCCAGGACACCATGCGCATGACGGCCGACGGCAAGTCGCCCCTGGAGATACGGGAGTTCATCGACGGCCGCTACGGCAGGTTCGGACCTCCGACTCCGACGCCGATGCCCCCGAGTTGAGATTACGCATGATGAGATGGCGCACGATTGTCACGGCTCGCCGCAGCGTGCTGCTGCTGGCGATACTGGCGGTGCTGCTCGTGCCGTTTCCCGCGTTCGGCGAACCGGAGGTCCATCACCTGACGATCGACGCCTCACAGTTCGAGTACTCGCCGGCGAGGCTGACCGTTAATCGCGGCGACACGGTACACGTGGAACTCAAAGCCTCCGACGTCGTCCACGGACTGTATCTGGACGGCTACGACATCGAGGCTCGGGTCGCACCCGGAGCATCGGAGGAGTTCTCGTTCTTGGCCGACCAGAGCGGCAAGTTCCGGTACCGGTGTTCGGTAGCCTGCGGACCTTTGCACCCCTTCATGATCGGTGAACTGGTGGTGGGGCCGAACGACCTCCTGTGGCGGTCCGGTGCCCTGGCCCTCCTCGCGGTGGCGGCCTTGCTCTCCGGCACTCGCGAACGGTGGGCGACATGAAGGTCGTCGTGCGGGAGCCGGCTTCATCCGGGCGAAGAATCGACCTGCTCGAGTCGGCTCCGCGACTCAGACGCATTGTGCTCTCCCGCGGGTTTCAGCCGATCCTGATGCTCGTGATGCTGGCGCCGTTCGTCCTGGCGATCGTTGCAGGTCTGGTCGGAACGTCGGCGGGAAACCGCAACTTCGGAATCGTGTTCGTTTGGATCGTCTGGTGGGCGCTGCTGATGGTGTTCCTGGTACCGGGTCTTGGACGGGCCTGGTGCACGGTGTGCCCCATACCTGCGCCCGGCGAATGGGTCCAACGGCGCGGCATCGTCGGCGGTTCGAACCGGCTGCGAACGATGGGGCTGCGATGGCCGCGCCGGCTGAGGAACATGTGGACCCAGAACACGGGGTTCCTGTTGCTCGCCTTGTTCTCGACGGTGATCCTGACCAGGCCCTCGATATCCGCCGGGGTGATCCTCGGAATGGCCGGAGTAGCCCTCGGCATGAGCCTGCTCTTCGAGAAACGGGTGTTCTGCAGATATGTGTGCCCGATCGGCGGCTTCATCGGCCTCTACTCGATGACGGCACCGGTTGAGCTGCGAGTCCGCGACCGGCAGGTATGTGTCGATCATCGCACGAAGGACTGCATCACGGGCAACGAACGCGGCTACGGCTGCCCGTGGATGGTCTACCCCGGCAAACTCGACCGTAATCTCGATTGTGGGTTGTGCACCGAATGTCTGAAGACGTGCACGATGGACAACGTGGTGGTCAACCTGCGCCGGCCGGGAGCGGACCTCGGCCGGCCGGTTCGCAGCAAGAAGGTCGACGAGGCGTTCAAAGCCTTGATCATGCTGGCGTGCTCGATCATCTACCCGGCGGTGCTGTTCGGACCTTGGTCGACGATCAAAGAGTGGGCTGCCTTCGAATCGTTCGTTGGCTGGGCGCTCTACGCAGCCGGGTTTCTCGCAGCCACTCTGCTGGTGGTCCCTGGACTCTTCTGGCTCGCCGCCGCCGCCGCAGCTCGACGGTCATGCGGCGGACTCTCCGTGCGGCAGACGTTCAACGAATACGCCCACGCGCTGATCCCTATCGGCCTGGCCGCCTGGATCGCCTTCTCCGTCGGTTTCGCCCTGACCAACGGCAGCTATGCACTGGCGGCAGTCTCAGACCCCTTGGGTTGGGGCTGGAACTTGTTCGGCACACGCGACGCAGGATGGACCCCCTTCCTCTCAGGGACCGCGCCCGGCATACAGGCAGCCATCATTCTCAGCGGGCTCGTTTTCAGCCTCCGCACGGGTCTCCGTATAGGGTTCCGTCACGATCCCTCAGGCGCAACGGCTGTGCGGGCAACGGCACCGGTGGCCATGTTTCTGCTGGTCTGCACGATGGCGCTGCTCTGGCTGTACCTCGGATGAACCGAACCGCCGGCAACCGTTCCGGCCTCCTGGCGGTGCTGTTGATCGTCGTCGGCATCCCCGTTGCCGTGCTCGGATACCAGTACGGTCTCCGTCCGATGCTGTCCGAGCACCGGATCATCGACGTCGAAGCCCGCACTCCCGAAGACGGGGGATTCTCACCGGACACCATCAGGGTCGACGTCGGCGAGACGGTCACCCTCCGGTTCTCCGCCGAGGACGTGACTCACGGTATTGCCATCGGCCCCGGCCTCGGGATCGACCTCGGGCAGATCGACCCCGGCCACACCGAGAATGTCACCGTAACCTTCGACTCCCCCGGCATCTACACGTACTACTGCAACACCTGGTGCAGTGCCGATCACTGGAGGATGCGAGGAATCATCGAAGTCGTCGCCGCAGGGTCGGCGACCGCGGATGATCCACCCGACCCCATCATCGACGCGCTCGCTGCTGCGTCCATCGACATCGATGCCGAACCCCAGACGACGACCGGCATCTCGCCCGATGTGAGCCGGGCCGGGATGAGCATCGAGTCGGTAGTGATTCCGCCCGAACTCGAAGATCCCGACTGGCTTCTGCAACACTCGCCGGCCGAGGGAGCCGACATCCTCGGCACCGCCAACCCCGATCTCTCCGCTGATCTCCTGATCGACGTTGTCGCCTACCTCTGGACTCCTGCCGAACCGGACTCTGCGACCGCCGGCCTGTACACCAAGAACTGCGCCGCCTGCCACGGCGAATCCGGGGAAGGCGACGGGCCGGCCGCCGAAACGACAATCGAGCGACCTGCCGCGTTCAGCGACGTAGCCTGGCTGCGACGGGGCGACATCTGGTACGCCAAGATCCGGCGCGGGGGCATGGGGACAGACATGCCGAATTTCGGCACGCTGTTCACTGCGGAGGAAACGCTGGAACTCGTCGGATACCTCTGGTACCTGGCTTTCGACTCTCCACCCGAGTAGCAATGCTCATCGACGCAGCCGCGCTGCGCACCTCGTAGACCTTGGCGGCGTTAGGTCGGATGCCGGCCGGCGGCTGCGACCGGGCCCACCCCCAAGAGATGCCGGGCCGGAAGAGGAGAGAGAAAGAGAACCCCGGCCGGGCGTTCGCCTGACCGGGGTTTTTCGTAGCGGGGGTAGGATTTGAACCTACGACCTTCGGGTTATGAGCCCGACGAGCTACCAGACTGCTCCACCCCGCGTCGTGTTGTCCTTCAAGTGTACGGCAGCCCGCCCGGTACCGCAAAGGCAGCCCGCCGGCCGTTTTCGGCGTCGACTCCTCCCCGTCTCGGGCGGCCGCTTGGGCCGGAACGGCAGGACTCAGCCGCCGTTGCTCAGCAGTTCTATGGCTTCCCCGATTAGCTGCTGAGCTTCGTCGATCTTGGCCTGGTAGCCGCCGAGATCTCCCGCGCTGAGGGCAGCCTGGGCTTCCGCGAACGCTGCGTCTGCCTGCCGGAGCAGGTCCGCCACGTCGCTGGGCACGACCAGGTCGTCGCCGGTGCCCGGGGGCGTGACGGTGTCTCCACCCGGAACAACGTACCCCTCGAAAATGGCAGACATCGCCTCGTCGAGCGTCTCTCTCATGACGATTCGATCGTCGAACACAACGACCACCCGCTTGAACTCGGGCAACGCCGAAGCCCGGTCCTCGCCCTGCAGGTAGATCGGCTGAACGTACAGAACCGAATCTTCGATCGGCACGACCAGCATGCTTCCCTGGATCACCACCGAACCTTCTTGACCCAGGAGAGTGAACTCAGGCGAGATCTCGGGATCCTGGTTGATCCGGACACCTACCTGTCCGGGTCCGTCCACCAAACGATCGCGGGGCAGCTCGTAGTCGATCAACTGCCCGTAGTTGTCGGGACCCGATTTGGCCACGAGGAACGAGGACATGTTCGGCCGGTTAGCCGGGGTGAACGGCTGCATGAGGATGAACGACAGTCCCTCCTCTTCGGGAAGGCGCATCAGCAGGTAGTACGGCAGCATCGGACGGTAGAGAGCGTCGTCGGCATCCCGATAAGCCGATTCGATTCGGATCTGCTCCGGCACGGTGGTCGACGGGTCGCGGGCAATGGCCCACGGGTCGCCGTTGTTGATGAACACCCGTGGCTCCGTCACGTGGTACAAGGAGTAGACGTCGCTCTGAATGCGGAACATGTCCTCCGGATAGCGCAAGTGCGCCACCATTCCGTCCGGCATCTGGTCGAAGTCGGCAAAGAGATCCGGGTAGATCTTCTGGTAGGTCTGGATGATCGGATCAGACGGATCGACCACGTAGAAAGTCATCGTTCCGTCGAACGCATCGACCGCCACCTTCACCGAGTTGCGCACATAGTTGAGACCGAAAGGCAGCCGTGCCTCTGCGCCGAGCCGGGCTGTATTGCTCGGTTCCGAGTAGGGGAACCGGTCGGTGACGGTGTACGTGTCGATCATCCAGATCAGGCGACCATCCAGGGCAACCATATAGGGGTCACCGTCCGGGATGAGAAACGGTGCTGCAGTTGTGACGCGGTCGGTGATGTTGCGAACCATCAGGACCTTGCTGTCATTCGTCAACTGCTGGGCGATGAGGGTGTTGAAGTCGCCGAACCGGAGCGCAAAGGCTGCCCTGCGGAAGATGTTCCCGACGCGCACGCCACCTTCCCCGTCGTACGAGTTGAACTCCACGGCGCTCTCTCCGGCGCCGAGCGGGAAGTCGACTTCCTTCTCGTTGGTGCCCACGATCACGAAGCTTCCTGAGTTCAAGCCCTCACCGAAATAGATACGCGGCGACGTGACTTCCAGACCTGCCACAGTGGTCTCGGGTGGAATGTCCTTCACGAAGAAATCGGGCTGACCCTCCACCGTCACCGAGTTGGCCGGGCTGAGCACCGCACCGAAGCCGTGAGTGAATACCAGGTGTTCGTTGACCCAACCGGTCACCTCGAGTCCCTCGAGATCTAACTCGCGGGCCGACAACATCACCTGTGTGAGTTCCCCGTCGACCTCGTAACGGTCGATGTCGACATCCTCGAACTTGTAGAAAGTGCGCAGTTCCTGCAACTGGCGGTACGTCGACTCGAGCACAGTCGGATCCCACAATCGCAGGTTGTCGATCGTCGGTCGATTGGCTTCGATCGCGTCGGCATCCAGTTGCTGTGCCGCGGCGAACGATCGGACTTCGACATCGGCGAGGCCGAAGGCGTTGCGGGTGAACTCGATGGTGCGACCGATGTACGGCAACTCGCGCTCGATCTCATTCGGATCGACCTGGAATCTTTGCACGGCCGCAGGGATGATGTTGCCGACGATGAGCGAGACCGCCAACCAGCTACCCACCGCGACGGCCGGGAGCATCCAACCCCGGCGCCGGAGGTTGTAGAGCAGAAGCAGGGCGGCCGCCAGTGAGATCCACACCAACAACTGGAGAGCAGGGATCCGTGCGTTGACATCGGTGTATCCCGCTCCGAACACGAGACCCCGGCTCGAGTTGAGCAACTCGTAGCCGTCGATTCGGTAGGCGCCGGCCTTGAGAATCGCCAAGAGGGCAAACAGGACGGATAGATGAGCTCTGACACCCTCGCCGATCTCCGGTGGGCGGCCCTGCCTCAGCCGGATCCCTCCGTTCAGGTAGTGCAGCGCGGTGACCAGGATCGCAGAGGCGACGACCAGCTGGAACGTCCAGTTCACCAGTTCGCGCCAGAAGGGCAGCCTGAACACGTAGAAACCAACGTCGATACCGAACTGCGGGTCGGTGACCCCGAAGCTGGAGGAGTTCAGAAACGCAAGGACCTGATCGAGAAGCGAGGCGGTTCCGACGCCGAGCATGACGCCGAAGACCAACGCCAGCAAGAGGCGCACTCGACGGATCCGGGGTTCGATCCATTCGCTGAACCTCTCGACGACCTCCTCGTCGTCTCCCAGGTCGATCAACCGGAACCTCGGCGAAAGACGATCGGCCAGGATCAAGTTGCCGAACAAGAAGCCGAATGCGATGAGCGAAGCCACGACGACGATTGCCGCGGTCGTCCAGAATCTCGTCGACCAGACCGACACCAGATCAATCGATTGGAACCACAGGTAGTCGGTCCAGAACCCGGCCAGAGTCCGAAGAGCGAGCAGAACGGCCGCGACGATGACGAGGATCACCCCGAGTCCGCGGCGGCGGCGGGGGCGAGGCGTGATTTCGGTTGGTTCTCTGTTCAGCATGTGCAGGCCATTCTATGACTAGTTGGAGATTCCAGGGAAAAACCCGTCGATGGGTCCCTGATCTGACTTCGAGTTCCGGTTTCTGAGTTCGAGTTCCCCCGTCCCAACCCGGTGTGGACGGTGCAGGGGCTTCGACCACCTACAACCTAGGCTCCGGAGCCCGCACGGCGAAATGCGCCTAGCCCGGTACGGGCACGATCGTGCAGCCGCAACCCCCGTGCACCGGCGGGACTCCATCCACGCCCGGGAAGTCGGAATCGATCGCGACGGTGCCGACCTTGGCGGCTGCACGGCAACTCGCGCACCCACGGCCCGACATGACCCACCGGATTCGTGCCGCTCCGGCACCCGCGGATCCGGCCAGCAACCCGCGATGAAAGGCCGTTATCGCGTATTCGCGGAGCCGTCTCTCCGCTTCGTCCGTTCGCCAGGCGCGATACACCCTCGACAGCGAGGCCGACAAAGCACGCGGGCCCTGCTCTCCGGATCCTGCGACATGATCGAGCGCCTCAGAGAGGGCCGAGGAGAAGTCGACGGAGTGATCGGGGATGTCGAGCTTCCCGGGCTTGGGCCTTCCCGTCTCCGTCCCCAATATCGACGCGGCTGCTCCCTGGCCCGCCGCGTAGCTCTCTTGCACCAGGACCAACAGATCGCCGCGGACCCGGTCGGCGAGATCGAAGGCCTCCGGATCCCAAGCCTCTTTGACACGAACATCTTCGAGTGTGAGGTTCTGTGCCTCCGTCAGTTGACGCTTGACGCTTCTCAACACGCGGTTCGTAATGGGCAGCAGAAGCTGCTCCCGGTCGGCGATCGGGTCGCCGGCTGCGGCCACGGGCTCGGATTCCCGCACTTCCGCATCGGGTTCGGGGTCGGGCATTTGTTCGGTAGCCGGTTCGAGTGGATACTCCGGAGCCGCCGCCGGTTCCGTACCCGACGGCTCACTCCGCAGAGTCGCGAACAGTGAGTCGAGCGCCCACGGCTTCTCCGGAGGAGCTTCATCGACCGCCGCCGGCGGCGGTTCGGGCTCCGCAACGACTTGCTCGGGTTCGTCGATTTCTGCAACTTCCTCCGGGACCTCGGCGGCGGGTTCCTCCGGATCGGTCGGCACCTGGACATCCTCGACCTGTTCGGCATCAAACGACTCATCGACGGGGGGTTCGCTCGCCCGCGGGACTTCGACGCTCTTCCTCTTTGCCGTTCCGGCCAACTTCACGAGAGCGGCTTCTTCCCGCAACCGGCGAACCTCGTCGGCCAGTGATGAAGCATCAACTTCGTGATCCAGCTCGATTCTCTTCGTTGCTGCGGGGATGATCCGGATCGTGTCGGCAGGCGACCACCCGGCCGCATCGTCGCGCGCCTTGCCCTCGCCGGATCCCTCAGCCGGAATCAAACGAACGGACGCCGGCTGCGCCGGATCCGACGGTACGGGCTCCCGTCGATCCTCGATATCCGCCTCCATGGCGTGGATCTTCGATCGAACCGTCTCGAGTTCGGCGAGAAGCTCGTCGCGTCGCACCTCCAACGCTCTGGCCCGTTCCTGTGCCGCATCGGCCTGTTTGCGGGCCGTGTCGATGATCTCGTCGTGCTGGGCACGAGCATCAACGATCAGGCGGTCGGACTCCATTTTGGCCGTGCGGACCAAATCGTCGGCCTCCCGCCGAGCCGCAGCCTGGGTTCTGTGCGATTCGCGTTCGGCGTGGCCGACCACCGCCAGGGAATCTCTCTCGGCCGCCGCGGCGATCCGCCGGGCTTCTTCCTGGCTTTGCTCGAGCATCGTCTTGGCGGTCGACCACGCATCGCCTCGCAGATGCTCCGAATCGGATTGCGCCTCGGCGCGCAGCCTGGAGGCTTCCATTTCGGCGGACCGCCGCCATTCGGCAGTTTCGGCAGCTGCGCGATCGCGCATACCCTCGGCTGCTACCCGCGCCGCCTCCAGCAACTCGCCGATCTCTGCTGTGACTCTCTGGAACTCCGTCTGGAGGTCCCCGTCGACTTGCTCGGCCGCCGATGTAGCGACACGGGCCCGTTCACGGTCAAGAAACTCAATCGTGCTGCTGATCCTCTCGAGGAAATCGGCAACCTCGGACTGGTCGAACCCACGGAACGCAGTCCGAAAGGTCTTACTGCGGATCTGATCGGGGGAAACGAGGTCGGCCATTGCCGAAACGATACCCGCTCATTCACGAGAATCAGGGGTTTGAGCCGTCAAGCGTGGGGCAAACCGCTCAAGAAGTCCAGAGCGTCGTCGACGCTCTCAACGGCGATCAGTTCTACTTCATCGTCGACCACCGTTGCGGCCGCCTCGAAGTTGGACACGGGCACGAAGACATACTGGGCTCCGGCCTCTTGAGCAGCGACTACCTTCTGCTTGATCCCCCCGATGGCGCCCACCGTCCCGTCCGACCGGATCGTTCCGGTCCCGGCGATGCGCCACCCCCTTGTCAGATCTTCATCGCTCAGAACGTCCATGACGGCCAGCGTGTACATGAGACCGGCGGAAGGGCCACCAATGTTCTGCGAATCGATATCGATCTCCATGGGGAACACGTAGGACGGGTTGTAGGTCTCGGCGAGGAAGCCGACCATCGGCCTATCGGCAAACTCTGTGTGTTCGATCAGCAACACATCCACATCCAGGACTTCGCCGTCGCGTCGAACGGTCAGGGTGATGGTGTCCCCGATGTCGTAACTCGTTATCTCCGCTACACCGTCGGGGGCGATCGTCACTTCGACGCCCTCGACGGCAATGATCACGTCATCCTGTTGGAGAACCTCAGCGGCGGGGACACCTTCGAGAAGCGACGCGACTCTCAATCCCTCACCCGATATTGTCGCTTCGTATCCGAGTCTCTCGAGCGCAACGAGGATGGCGGTGGTCTTTGATTCGTTCATCGAACGAAGGTTGATCTCTCTTTGCTGCTCACGGGACACGTCGTCCGGGCGGATCTTCTGACGTTCGACGAGATCGACCGCCGGATCGAGTGCCCCGAGGACGTATTCGAAGATGTTCACTTCCTGCAGCACGACCGTGAGCATGTAGAGATCGCCCTCCGAAGGCTGCGGGTCGCCCTCACCGAGAATCACGAAGTCGGTGACGTCGTAGAGGGGGCCCGGCGACATGGCGAAGTACGGCAGGCTGACGTTCCAGGCCGTCACGGTGAGACCGATCAACAGCAAGAACGCTGCGATCACGGCCCAAGGCCAGCGCGGCATCCGGCGCGTGGTCCCGGGATCAGTCTCGGAGTGTTCCCATTCGGTCTTCATTTCGGCTGCGATGGTACTGGCCGGTGGTGGGTAAGGAACCGGGAGCGGCCGGCTGCGGGCCACCGAATCACAGGCACCGGATGGTGGATCGGGAGGCGCGAAGTTCGTCTCTCAACGCCCTCAGACGGTCAGGGAAACTGCACGACCGGCTGATCGGCCAGTTCCGCCCTCACGACGATCCGATGGGTTGCCGACCCCTTCGGATGGCAGGCGAACATGGTGAGCATCGGCGACTCGGTCTGATCGACGATCCACATCTCATCCGGAGTGACAATGACGGTCTCGATCACCGCGTAGTCGGCGACACGTCCATCGACGCCGGTAATCGTGACGGCGTCGCCGGGGGCGAGTTGATCGAGATCGACGAACGGCGCCGTCTCGGTGGTTCGATGACCGGCCAGCACCATGTTGCCGATTGCCCCTGGGCCTGCAGTACCGGACCAGTGCGCCACCCCCTTGTCGATCACCGAGAGGTCGACACCCTGGCGGACGATCTCATCGAGACCGATCGCCGGGATCTCCAGTCTGGCGATGTACACACCGAGACTCTGCGTGAATGCATCTACCCTTGCCCGCTCCGGAAGCAGGGTTGTTCGCTCTGCCGACGCAGGAGCCGGCATCGTTCCGAGGACGATGGCGACTATCGCGACAAGTGCGAAACCGGAGCGGCGCATACGAACGCATCGGCGCGGCTCTGCCTCGTCTTGAGTTGAAACGGTTCCTACGGGACGGCGAACACGGAGGTGAAGTAGGGCTCGGTGGCCGGGATCCCGAACGGCGCGGTGATGGTGTCCAGGTCGATACGCCCCACGGCGGCAGCCTCCACCGGAGCCGGCCGGACCAGTGACGAGAGCGGTCCGTCGAGGCCGAGGTCTATGCCGTCCAACCGGGCCGCGGCCTCCCGCAAGCCTGCTCTGGTCAGATCGGAGGATTCGAAGGCCTCCTCGAGGATCAGATGAAAGGTGGCCGCCTGGCTGTACCCGAACAAGGTGTACCAGTCCGTCGCGTCACTGCCCTCGAACACGGAGCGCATGAGACTCGCAGCAGGGGCCCCGTCCGGCGGGCCGGCTCCCATCACACCGACTCGGCCCAGCCTGGCAATCCCCGCTTCGACGCCTTCGTCTCCTCCCAGCGCCGTTGCTACCCCAGCGTCGAAAGACTGCGCCGCCACGAGCCAGTTTGGATTGAACCCAAGCGAGTCTGCGGTGGCGACGATTCGCACCAGCGCGTCGGCCGTCGTGCAAACCACGACGAGATCCGGCTCCGAGGCGCGCAACTGCTCGACGACATCTCCGAAGTCCGTCGAGGCGGGAGCATGGGCGACGCGCCCGGCACTTGCCAGCCGCAGGTCGGAAACGGCGGCGTCGTAGCCGCGCAGGCAGTCCTCCCCGTAGCTGCCCTCCTGGTAGAGGATGGCGGTTTCACCCGCCAGGCCTCCATCCGCCGCCCACACCAACCCCGAGGCCACCTGATCCCGATAGGTCGGAAGCATGAGATTCGGCACGAGCGCGGAGTGGCCGATCCACTCTGATGAGAGGCTTCCCGCCATCATCAGCATTCCGCTCTCTTCGAGGAGCGGAGCCAGGGCCTCATCGATCGGCGATCCGAGAGCTCCGGCAAACCCGACGACCCGACCGGACAAGTCGTTGAATCCGCCGGTCGCATCATCGACGTCGTACCGGTGATCGAAGACCGTCACCTCCACTTCGTATTCACCGCCGACACCCCCGAGGGTTTCATTGACGTAGGTCCAGAAGGCCGTGTGGCCGTCCACAACGGACTCGCCGAATACTGCGGCGGGCCCGCTGAGCGGAACCAACACGCCAACCCTTATCACGCCGTCGTCTACTCCGATGCCGGTCCGGATCGGTGGCTCGGTGGTGGGAGTCTCGACGGTCGTCGTCGCCGAAGCCGCGGCAGTCGTGGTCGTCTCCGAGGTCGGAGTACACGAAACTGCCACAATGGCTGCTGCCAGCGCGGTAACCAGCATCCGGCGCTTCAAGTCGATAACCTCAGATCGGTCGAGAGGAGACATTCTTGCAAGCCCAAGCCCCCGTACTGTCAACACGCATCCTGCCACGCACCCGCGTTTCGATCGCGGTTCTCGTGGTCGGGTTCGCCGCGCTGACGGCCCTCGCCGCGCAGATCCGGATCCCTCTCGGGTTCACGCCGGTGCCGCTGACAGGCCAAACCTTTGCGGTCTTGCTGAGCGGGGCGGTCCTCGGGCTTCGGGCGGGAGCTGCTGCACAGGCGTTGTATGTGGCGGCCGGGCTCGCCGGCTTCCCGGTCTTTCAGGGCGGAGAAGGCGGATGGAGTTACGCCACCGGCGCCACTGCCGGCTACCTCCTCGGCTTCATCGTCTCGGCCGCCGCAGTCGGATACCTGGCCGAGCAGCAGCAGGATCGCCGGGTCACCACCGCAATCCCGGCGATGCTCGCCGGGAACACGCTGATCTATCTCTGCGGCGTGCCCTGGCTGATGCACGTGCTCGGCACCGATCTCGCCGGGGGCCTCACTGCAGGATTCGCCCCGTTCGTCGTCGGCGACCTGCTCAAGATCGCGGCTGCGGGATTGTTCCTTCCTGCGGTGTGGAGGCTGTTCGGCGAGAGGTGAAGCGGGAGGCCGAGGCCATGAGCAACCGGCCACGAGCAGCTCCGCGGACTGTCACTCCTGGGTGAGGCGAGCAGCCTATGCGAACCTTCGAGAACCTCGACATCTGGTCACCGGCTCGAGAATGTGCGCTCGATATCTGCCCTGTTTCCTGGTCGTTCCCTCTGTCAGAGAGATACCGGCTGCAACGCCAAAGGATCGACCCGGACTCCAGAACCTCAGCGCCGAACCCGGAGACTCGGGGTCTCTCGCGCCTCGGGGGCCTTGCGGCCCCCGAGAACGTCTCAATTGTCTCTTCTTGCAGTTCTAGCCGGCGCAGGCTTCGGTGAAGTCGTAGCTGGCCGCCGATGGTCCCACGAAGAAGTCCTGAACGGTGGCCATACCCGTCGTGGCATCTGCCGAGTAGCCGCCGATGACTCCGTCACGCGGGAAGACGTCGTTGGGATCTCCGGCGAATGACCGGGCGGGCATCATGCCCTCGTAGTCGACATCGGTCAACGCAAAGGCGGCAGCCTGGATTCCATCATGCGAGAGATCGCCGGACTCATAGGCAGCTTCGAGAGCGGCCTTGAGACCATACTGCGAAACCCATCCGGAGATGAAGAAGTCGTTCGCCGGGAATCCGGCCGCGATCACTGCAGTCCTCATCTTCTCATGGCCGACGGAGTCGTAGTCCCAGCCACCCACGAACGAGGACTGGAAGTAGATGCCGAGCTCGAATGCCGGTGCGGCTGCCGAAGCCAGCAGTGCAGAGTTCCACGAAGGGGCAGCACCGATGAACAGCGGCACGTTTGCACCGAGTTGCTGAGCAGCACCACCGACGATGGCGGCCGTCTCAGACGGGCCCGTCACCAGGATGACGAGGTCGGTCGGGTCTGCGACGATCTTGGCAACTGCCTCAGTCTGAGCAGGGTCGCCACCGGCCGAGACCGGGATGACCATCTCTTCCCACGCAACGGTGAGGCCGTTGGCCTCTGCGGCATACTTGACGCCCTCTGCGTAGTCGAAGCCGTAGTCGGTCGGGAACTCGAGAATGCCGATGGTTTCGAATGTCCGGCCGGCAGCAGGAATCGCCTGCGTGGCCCAGTCGATGGCGTTCATCGCTTCGAAGCAGTAGCCCGTGCCGAACTCGATCACGTTGTCGACGAACGCCCAACCAGACCACCACGACATCGGGGCCGCGATCGTGCTGTCCCGCTGGTAATCCGGCAGCGCGGCAATCGTCTGCGGCGTACCGAGCGACTGGGCGATGGCGGCGACGTCCTCTGCGATCGTGTTGTAGTCGGCGACCAGCTTCTCAGCCTGATAGGCGGTGTCCTTCTTCAGGTCCGCCGGGAGCACCACATCGAAAGCACCGCCGATACCGCCTTCGGCATTGACCGTCGCCCAGAACAGGCTCTGGCCGCCGTAGAGGCCGGCAGAAGCGCCGGCGAACGGACCGGACTCGTCGGTCAAGACGCCGAGATAGATACAGCCGTTATCGGGATTGCCTCCCTCGCAAGGCTCTTCGGTCACGCCGGCTCCCAGCGTGAGCATCGGCTCGGCAACTGTGGTCTCGGTCGGGGTCGTGTCGGCAACCGTGGTTTCGGTCGGGGTCGTATCGGCCACCGTTGTTGCGGTGGGTGCCTCCGTATCGGCCGTCGTATCGTCGGTCTCCTGCGAGCAGGCAGCTACCACAAGGGCAAACACTGCCAGCAAAGCGAGAGCTCTCCACCTTCCTAGTCGTCTCATGTTCCTCCTCCTCCTCATGTCAATCCGGGTGACCCGGAATCCTCAATACGAGAAAGGCCATGCCTTCCAATAGTTGCGAACGCGAATCCAGATGCCATACAAACCCATCGGTTCGAATATCAAGAAAGCAATGATCAGTATGCCGAAGATTACGCGCTCGAGTTGCGAAGTGCTCAAGAGGCCGGACGAACCCACCTCGAGGAAAGGAAGCACATCGCCTGCCGCGTCGATCATGCGAGGCAACAACGTGAGAAACGCCGCTCCCATGATCGACCCGGCGATGCTGGCCGCTCCCCCGATGACGACCATCGCCACATAGTTGATCGAAAGCAACAGATTGAACGAGGCCGTTGTGACGAACCCGGTGACGGTGAACAGGAGCGCACCGGCCACGCCCGCGTAGAAGGAAGAGACGGCGAAGGCGAGCACCTTGTAGCGGGTCAGACCGATGCCCATGACCTCGGCGGCGATGTCCCGGTCGCGGATGGCCGCGAATGCACGACCGATCCGCGAGCGGACGATGTTCTTGGCCAGGAATCCCATGATGATCAGCACCACCAGCCCGACCCAGTAGATCTGTTGCTCACGCGTGACATCGAATCCGCCGATGCTGCCGTCGATGTCGAACCGCCAGCCGAAGAGGCTCAGCTGGGCAGGTTCCCGGCCGATACCCGGCCCTCCGGTGACCGAGTCCCATTCACGGAAGATGTGTTCACCCAGGAAAACCAGACCGAGTGTCAGAAACGCCAGATAGAGGCCTTTGAGGCGCACGGCCACGGGGGCGATGATCGCCCCGACCAGCCCGGCGGTCACACCGGCGGCCGGAAGCCAGATGAGGATGTCGAGGCCGAAGCCCGTGAGTTTGTCGGTGGCGGCTCCTCCGAAAGCAGCCCCGGCGTAGGCGCCGATGCCGAGGAAGAAGGCATGACCCAGCGAAACCTGCCCTGCGTAGCCGGTGATCAGGTTGAGCCCGATGACACCGACCGACGCGATGAATGCGGTGGCGATGAGGATCATCCAATCCCGGGGAAGCCAGATCGGCAGAACTGCAACTGCAATCAAACCGACGACAAACCAGAGCCGCTGGGCATTGCTGGGGAAGATCGCCCCATCCGCCTCATATCTGGTGAACAGGGAGGGGCGGCCTCTCATACCCGTTCTACCTCCTCGGTTCCGAACAAGCCGTACGGCTTGATCAACAGAACGATCAGCAGGACCAGATACGGGACGACCTGGCTGAAGTTGCCTCCGAGGAAGCTCAGGTGCTGGCTCTGGTAGGTGGCCGTGTATGCCTCGGCGAGACCGATGATCAGAGCTCCCGCCACCGCCCCACCGATCGAGTCGAGGCCGCCGACCACTATGGCAGGCAATGCCTTCAGCGCCACGATATAGGTGCTCTGCGTCAAGCCGCTCAAGTCGGATGAGGCGAAGGTACCGGCCAGGGCCGCCATGCCGCCGGCCATGATCCAGGCCAGCGAGAAGATCCGCCCAACGGAGATGCCTTGGGCCAGGGCGACTTCCTGATCGATGGCGGTAGCCCTCATCGCCAGGCCGACCCGCGAGAATCGGAAGAACGCAAACAACAGGCTCCCGACGATGAAGGCGGTAACGACCATCGCGATCGACCGGTGCTGAATGACGACGTCGCCGAGCTGCCAGGTTCCGAAACCCCAGGGATCTCCGACGGATCGAATGTTGACCCCGATCAAGTTGTTGACCGGGGTGCGGATGGCGATGTCCAAACCGATCGTCAGAATGGCGATGGCGAATAGCGGCTTGCCGATCATCGGCCGAACCGCCACCCGTTCCGCCAACCACCCCATCACACCGGCCGCCGCCACGCCCAGCCCAAGAGCCAGCCAGAAGTTCAGCTGCTTGTCGATCGCCATCCACGAAACCATGTAGGCGGCAAAGAGCATGATCGCCGGATGGGCAAAGCTGAGCACCTGCATCGACTTGTAGATGATGACGAACCCGAGGGCCAGCAGCATGTAGATCGAGGCGAGTGAGAGCCCCGCAACTGTGGCCTGCAGGAATGTCGTCACGCGTACATCTCCTCGATCATGTCGGAGAACTGGTCGGCGAGCACCCGGCGCTTGATCTTCTGGGTGGCGGTCAACTCGCCTTCCTCGTGGTCGAGTTCCTTCGGTATCAGCGCGAACTTCTTGATGGTCTCTACTCTTGCGAAATGCTGGTTGGCCTCGTCGACCGCCTTCTGTATCAGCCCGACGACCTCCGGCTTCTCGGACAAGTCCCGGTAGGTCGTGAACGTGATGTTCTTTCGCTGAGCCCAGTTGGCCACGGTATCGAACTCGATCCCGATCAGGGCTGATAGGAACTTGCGTCGGTCGCCAATGACCATCGCCTCCTTGACGAACGGAGACACCTTCAGCTTGTTCTCGATCTCCGACGGCGAGATGTTCTTCCCTCCGGCGGTGATGATGATGTCCTTTTTGCGGTCGACGATTCGCAGAAACCCGTCCTCGGTCCACTCGGCGACATCCCCGGTGTGCATCCACCCGTCCGGTTCGATGGTCTCGGCGGTAGCTTCGGGGTTCTTGAAGTAGCCCTTGAAGATCCCCGGTGAGCGCACCAGGATCTCGCCGTCGTCGGCCAGTTCGATCTCGACATCGTCGATTGGTTTACCAATGGTGCCGAGTTTCATGTCTCCGAGAGAGTTGACCGTGCCCACCGCGGTCGTTTCCGTCATGCCCCATCCCTCGAAAATCGGGATGCCCAGCGCCATGAAGAACTTGAGTACCTCGGGAGCGATCGGCGCCGACCCGCTGATGGCCTGCCGGCAGCGTTGCATTCCCAGTTTCTTCTTGAGCGACCGATACACGAGGGCGTTGCCAACCAGGTGAAGCAATCCACCCCAGAGTCCACGTGAGCCGCGCTCCAGCATCCGGTCGGCGTTCCGCATGCCGGCGCCCAGGAAGATCTTGTAAAGCACTTTCTTGGCCACCGAAGCGTCGGCCATCCTTATCTGCACGCTGGCGTGCATCTTCTCCCAGATCCGCGGTGGGGCGGGGAAATACGTCGGCTGGATCTCGCCCAGGTCGGAAACCACGGTCTCGATCGACTCGGCGAAGTTGACGGTAGCTCGCATCGCCAGCGCCCCTGCCAGGTCGTAGAGACGCCCGAACACGTGGCACAGAGGCAGGTAGGAGAGGTACTGAACAGAGGAAGGTACCGAGTCGCCCGCAATCAGCCGACGGCCGCTCTCGGAGACCCACACCATGTTGTTGTGCGAGAGCATCGCGCCCTTCGGCGGTCCGGTTGTGCCCGACGTGTATACGAGGGTTCCCACGTCGTCCGGATCGATGGCATCGACCAGTTCGTCAACCCGGCCGGGTGACTCCGCCAGAGCGGCGCGGCCGATTCCGAGGAAGTCCTCCCAGGACATGAGCATTGGATCTTCGTACGAGCGCACCCCCCTGGGCTCCACATAGATGATCTTGGCGAGGTTCGGCAGGCGGTCCTTCACCTCGAGGGCCTTGTCCACCTGTTCCTGGTCTTCTGCAATGAGGATCTTCGCCTCTGAATGGCCGAGCAGATACTCGACTTCTGCCGACGGATTGGTCGGGTAGAGCCCCACCGAAGCGGCTTGAATCGACTGGGCGGCGATGTCGGACACAACCCATGCGATGCGGTTCTCAGACTGTATGGCGACCTTGTCGCCCGGCCGGATCCCGAGCGTCCACATTCCCATGGCGGCCGCTTGAACGAGGTCCCAGTAACCGGCGTAGGTCGTCTCTTGCCAGATGCCGAACTCTTTCTCGCGCAGGGCAACCTTGTCCGGCTCCTCTCTGGCGATACTCCTCAGTAGTTCCGGGATCGATTTGACTCCGAGCCACTGGGCACCGGGCCGGGATCGTTCGAGTGTGCTGGTCATGGTGATTCCCCCGTATCTGCGACGAACGCCTCCTCGCCGGGCAGTTCGAACTCTTCTCCCAGATATGCCTTGATCACATCCGGGTTACGTTGCACGTCTGCGGGTGCTCCTTCGGCGATCTTCTCACCGAAGTCGAGGACCATGACCCGATCGGCGATGTCCATCACGAGACCCATGTCGTGCTCCACGAGGATCAAGGCGATACCGAGCTCTTCCTGGATGTCGAGGATGAACCGGGCCATGTCCTCTGTCTCCTCGAGGTTCATTCCGGCGGCCGGTTCATCGAGCAACAGCAGTTTGGGATCCATCGCCAGAGCTCTCCCGAGCTCCACTCGCTTCTGGATCCCGTACGGCAGCATTCCCACCAGGCTCTTGCGATATGCCTCGATCTCGAGGAAGTCGATGATTTCTTCTGCACGCCGCCGGTGTTCGGTCTCCTCGCGCTGGGCCCGTCCCCAGAAGAGGGCGGAAGCCAGCACGCCGGACTTCATTCGCAGGTTGCGGCCCAGCAGGATGTTGTCCAGGACCGTCAGGTTGGTGAACAGCTCGATGTTCTGGAATGTGCGCGCAATGCCGAGCTCGGCGATGCGGTGGGGTTTCATCCCGACAATCTCTGCTCCATCGAAGAGGATCGAGCCTTCCTGGGGCAGGTACACGCCGTTGAGACAGTTGAAGATGGAGGTCTTGCCGGCTCCGTTGGGGCCGATGATGGCGAACAGTTCACCTTCGTCGACGTGGAATCCCACACCGTCGATGGCGGTGACCCCCGCGAACGAGAGTCGCACCTCTTTGAAATGCAGCAGATGGTCGCTCAAGACAACCACCGCTTGCGCCGTTTGTAGTGTTTCACATCGCGAAACGACTTGCGTTCGCCTCCACCGGCGTGGAGGCCAAGGTAGAACTCCTGAACGTCTTCGTCGCGCATGAGTTCGGCGGACGGCTTGTCCATCACGATCTTGCCCGTCTCCATGATGTAGCCGTGTTCGGATATCGACAGAGCCATGTTGGCGTTCTGCTCGACGAGGAGGACTCCCGTCCCTTGCTCGTTGATCTCGACGATTATGTCCCGGATCTGCTGCACGAGCAGCGGGGCGAGCCCCAGGCTGGGCTCATCGAGGAGCAGGTACTTGGGATCCGACATCATCGCCCGCCCGATGGCGAGCATCTGCTGCTCACCGCCGGAGAGGTATCCGGCCAGCGATTTTCTGCGTTCCTTCAAGAGCGGGAACAGATCGTAAACGCGCGTCGCGTGCGCCTCCGTGTCGCCTTTGCTCGTGTGCGCACCCACCCTCAGGTTTTCCTCCACGGTGAACTCACCGAAAACCCGCCTGCCTTCGAGAACCTGGGTGACTCCGCGGGAGACGATCTCAGATGGACGAGCCTTGGTGGTGTTCTCCCCGTCGACGCTTATCTCGCCCTTGGTTATGTCACCGTTCTGAATGTCCAGGAGCCCAGTTATGGCGCGAAGTACCGTGGTCTTGCCGGCTCCGTTGGCGCCGAGCAGAGCGACGATCTTGCCTTCCGGAAGCTGGAAGGAGATTCCTCGCAAGACGAGGATCACATCGTGGTAGACGACCTCCAGGTTGGCCACTTCGAGCAACGCTCTATTCCTCCACTGCGTCGGCCAGGTGAGGGCATCCTATTCACGATCACGCATTCGCGTCGGACTGCGAGGGGATTTCCGGGGCCCTTGTTCTTGGGCCTTTAGGCCGTAGGACGCAGGCTACGGACCGTCGGACGCAGGCAGTGAAGCGCCTCTGGGCCAGTCTCCCGGGAGTCGAGGGAACGTGGCGCCGCCCGGCGCGCGCAGTGCCGGCGGACTCCTACGCTCCCTCTACCCACTCGGCACCGCCGGGCCAATGCTCCTTCTTCCAGATCGGTGCTCGCTCTTTCAGTTCGTCGATGATGTAGCGGGCTGCGTCGAACGCATCGCCGCGATGTGCCGACGAAACGGCAACCACCACCGAGGGTTCTCCCACTGGAACCCGTCCGGTTCGATGGGCCACGGTGACGTGCATGATCGGCCAGCGCTCCCTGGCCTCTACGACGACTTCGGAGATCTTTCCCTCCACCTGCTCGGGATACGCCTCGTAGTCGAGATGCGTGACTCCGGTCTTGCCCGGCGAGTGATCGCGGGCCGTTCCGGAGAATACAACCGATGCGCCGCTCCGAGTGTCACCGATGGTCGCGGCAAGATCCGCGACATCCAGCGGGTCTGCGCTGATGACAAGCTTCGTCCTTACCGGGGTTTCATTCATACAATGCAGTCTATGAGCCAGCCCGAGCTTCCACCGTTCCCAAGGCAACGGACGGCGCCGACCACTGCCCCACCTCCGCCCGCCCAGCATGAGCGACCGCTCGACGAAGATGCGAAACCCGTCGATGCGGCAAAGCCGCGCCGGGCCGGCGGGCTCGTGCCGGCGATCGTCGGAGGGCTTATCGGCAGCGCTATCACGGTCGGAGCACTCTGGATGGGCGGGGTGTTCGAAGCCGAGCCGGCGATAGAACTCACCACAGGCACCACCCAGATCGTCGAGACGAGCGACCCCGTAAACGATGGCCCTGCCGGCGCCGTGACGATCACACCGTTGGACGGCGGATCACGTGTTGCCGCCGTCGCCGCCAAGGCGATCCCGTCGATCGTGACGGTCGAGGTAGGAGACAACGTGAGCGTTCCGTCGGGTGGCGGAACAACGTTGGTCTTTCGTGTTTTCGCGACCGGTTCGGGAGTCGTCTTTCGACCCGACGGCTACATCCTGACCAACAACCACGTGGTCGAGGACTCGGTCATCACCAAGGTCGTCTTCTCCGATGGACGCAAATTCGAAGCCAACCTGGTTGGAACCGACCCGCTGACGGATATCGCCGTTCTCCGGATCGAAGCGACCAACCTCCCTGCGATCGATTTCGCCGACATCACCGAACTCGACATCGGTGACGAGGCCATTGCGGTGGGAAGTCCGCTCGGGTTGGAAGGCGGACCATCGGTCACGGCGGGAGTCGTTTCCGCCTTCAACCGGCAGCTCAACACGGGACCCGGTCAAAACGACGCGCTCTACGGTCTGCTCCAAACAGATGCGCCCATCACATTGGGGTCGAGCGGAGGGGCCCTTCTCAACGGCCAGGCCCAGTTGATCGGCATCACAACAGCCATCGGGGTGAGCGATGTTGGGGCTGAGGGCCTCGGATTCGCTGTTCCGGTCGATATGGTCGAGAGGCTGGCGGCGGATCTGATCGAAACCGGGCGGGTCCGCCACGCCTACCTGGGAATCGGGGTCGATGACGCGATGACCGAGAACCCCGATGGGGCAGAAGTCCCCGCCGGCGCCGCCATCACCGGGTTCGCATCAGGATCGGCGATACAGCAGGCGGGAGCAGAGGTCGGCGACATCATCATCAAGCTCGACGGCACATCCATCGCCACGAAGTTCGACCTGCTGTCCCTTCTCCGCACGTACCGTGCCGGTGATCGGATAGACATAGTCGTGTCGCGTTCCGGCGAAGAGATCGACCTGAACCTGGAGCTGGGCCTCCGCCCCGATGACCTATGAGCGAGGATCTCTTTTCACAGCTATTCGAGTTGTTCAACCAACCGGGCCCGATCAACTGGCGGCTCGCCCGGGAGGTGGCAGATCATCTCACCGGAGATCCTGAACCGATCGACCCCTGGTTGGCCGACGAGTACCAGCAGCTGACCCGACTCGCTCAACTGCAGATATCCGAAGCCACTCCCCTCGAAGTCCGCTCCGCCCTATCCGGGTCACCGGTGGACCGCGCCACGTGGGCCAGGGAGAACCTCCAGAGTTTCCGCTATCTCGTCGAACCGATCGGGACCAAGCTCGACGCAACCACCGGTACAGGGCCTCTCGACGCCATCCTCAAGCCCCTCGGGCCCGCTCTGCTGGGCATGCAGATGGGGGTGATGGTCGGGTTCCTCAGCCATCGGGTCCTCGGCCAGTTCGATATCGGCTTGCCGACCTCAGAAGTCGAGGACATCTACTACGTCGTACCGAACGTCGAAGCCTTCGCGGTAGACCATGGGCTCGAGCCCCAGCAGGTGCGCCTCTGGGTGGCGCTCCACGAGGTCACCCACCAGGCGGAGTTCTCCGTGCCGTGGGTGAGACAGCACTTCTTCGATCTGGTGGAGTTCTACATAGGGAGCATCGAAGTCGACGTATCGGGAATCACCGACCGCCTCCAGCAGATGCAGGATCCATCGCAGCTGGAGAAGATGATGGAGGACCCAACCGGCCTCGGCGGGTTGCTTGCCCCCGACGTCAATACTGAAGGTCTCGAGGCGATCCAGGCCTTCATGGCGATCCTCGAGGGATACGGCGATCACGTGATGGACCGTGCCGGGGCGAAACTGCTTCCCGACCTTGGCCGGATGCGAGAGGCCATGGACCGCAGGCGGTCCGAGCCGACGCAGGGTGAGCAGGTTCTCAGTCGGATCCTGGGCCTCGAACTCAAGCAGGAGCAGTACAGCCTGGGGACGAGCTTCTGCGCAGAGGTCAGCCGTCGCTGGAGCGCCGAGGCTCTTCATCGCGTCTGGGACAGCCCCGAGAACCTCCCCACCTTCGCCGAACTGGAAGACCCGGTGGGTTGGGCTGCCCGGGTGCTGCTGGATGACGCGTTCTAGGGCCTGCGACCCTGGTCTCCCTGCCGGCGAACGTGCCGGGCAGTCCCTGCATCGTTGCTGTGGGGGAGGCAACCGGCTCCCCGCCGGAGGTCGGATTGCACCTCGCCGATCGCGGGGTCCAATTGCCATTTGCCTCTCTTCTTGCACTAGCGTTTGAAAACCAAGACCGGCTAGATCACGGAGCTCTCCAATGTCCCTTTCAATCGGCGATGCCGCCCCGGATTTCACTCTCAAAGATCAGAACGGCAACGAGGTCTCACTCAGTGACCTGAAGGGCCGCAAATCGCTCATCGTCTTCATCCCCTTCCCATTCACCGGCACCTGCGAAGGCGAGTTGTGCGATATCCGGGACAACCTGCACCTACTCGAGGGGTTGGACGCCAACGTCGTCTCGATCACCTGCGACACCCGGCCGGCCAATAAGGCCTGGTCGGATTCCCAGGAGTTCACGTTCCCGATCCTCTCGGATTTCTGGCCGCACGGCGCGACCTCCCAGGCATATGGCTGCTTCAACGAGACGACCGGCAGCGCCTGGCGCGCAACATACGTCCTCGACGCCGAGGGCATCGTGCGCGACATCATCGCGACCGACTCGCTGGCGGTGAAGCGCGCAGTGGCCGACTACCCGAAAGCTCTGGAAGCTATCCGCTGAGCCCGCCGCCGGAATCCCGCCGGACCGTCTCCCCAACGGCCTTGGCACTTCGGGCGCGGAATCCCGTGCGGGGGGCACCCGCTGCGCTTTGCGGCCGGGGGGCTCACACACCTCCCCCCTGCCTCGTAGTCTCGGCAGCCCCCTCGGCCATCGTTCCCGGCGGTCAGCCGAACAGTTCTCGCCAGAACCGGACGAAGAAGCTCGGTCTGCCGGGGGCGGGGAGTTCTGCGAGGACCTCCTCCTGGAGATCGAGCGGAAGGTCGCCCACGAGGACGAAACCTCCGGATTTGGTCTCCCAGGAGAAGATCACCGAACCGGGAAAGAACCTTCGCTGGTAGTAGCCACCCCGTATCTCGACGACGGGTGCGTCGGCGAGTTCGGGGACTTTGATCACGCGATCAGAAACGAAGATCGTGAATGAGAAGATCCCGTCGCCGTAGTAGCCGTTGGAGACGTCTGCGGTAGGACCCCGGTAGACCTCATTCAGCCTGAACCCGGCAAGCTCCTCAGGGAACTCGAAAGACTCGACCTCGCCCTCGAGCTCGCGCCCGGGTTTCGCAGCCAGGCCCATGAGTAGGTTCGGCGACATGGTGGGCCGAGCCGCATCGAAGTTCTGGAAGCGGCTGGAACAGTAGACGGAACCGTCCCCGTTGTGTACGTCCGAGGCATACAACGCCCCGGACGCCCGATCGAAGAACAAGACGACTCGCGCTATGCCCTCCTCGATGACTTCGACCACCCTGACCGAGCGGCTCTGGAATCTGTCGATCCCGACGAACTCGACCCGATACTGATCGCCGAGGGTCCAGTTTCGACCGTGCGAAACCCTTGTCACGCCGACGGCACCGGCGGCGTCTTCGACCACCCTGATCCCGGCGGCCTGGCGAACGAAGGTGACCTCCGAGATGGTCCCGTCGGGTGTGTTGCATTCGACGGTCTGCTCACCGCTGAAATGTGCTGCTGCCTGCCCTTCGAGGTACTTCGCCAGTTCGTCGGAGGCGAACGCAGGGCCTGCACTCAGCACCAAGCCGAGCAACAACACGAACACGAGAGAGACGCGCCTCACTCGGCACCTCCGATCGGGAGCGTTGCAGACGGCATCGCCTTGCCGGGCGTGAGCGGCGGGTCGAGCTGGGACCGGTTGCTGTGTTCGACGCTCAGCTGGATGAACGTGACCGGTACCGCCGGTTCGGGGGCGATGAACGCCGCGATGCCGATGAACCCGGCGACCACGGCTGCCGCCGCCGCCCAGACGCGCGGGCGCCGCCTGAACGGAACGACCGGGCCGGGTGAGCCGGCTTCGAAGAACCCGGAAGGAAGATCAAGAACGGGCAGAGATCTCAGGGCAGAACGGGCCGCATGCAGATCGACCAACTCGGCCCGGCACAACTCACAATCGGGAAGGTGCCTCGCTATCACGCGCCGCTCCTCATCGGTGACCTCACCGTCGAGGTAGGCGGAAAGGAGCTCGGCAGGATGACTCACGACAGCGCCTCGCGCATCATCTTGCGTCCCCGATGGATACGACTGCGCACGGTGCCCACGGGAACCGCAACGGCGAGGGCGATCTCATCGTACGAAAGGCCGATGATGTCGCACATCACGACCGCCTCCCGGAAGTCGTACGGGAGCTCGAGGAGCGCGCTCTGAACATCGTCTCCGAGCCGGATGGAGGCAAGGACGTCTTCGGGTGGAGGTGAGCTGATCGATGAGAGGCGATCGAGTTCATCGGGGAGCGCATCGGCAGGGCGGCGTTTCTTCCTGCGAATGTCGTCCAGGAAGGCGTTGCGAGTGATCCGCCAGAGCCATCCATCGAACGATCCCGGCCGGTATCCGTCGAGGCCGCGCCTGACCCGCAACAGCACTTCTTGAGCGAGATCGGCCGCGTCGTCGGAGCTGCCCGTGAGCCGATACGCGAAGTTATAGATCTTCCGGCCATGTGTCCGGGCTACCTCTTCCCAGCTGAGAGGAACATCTTCAGGCACGATTGCCTACCCGAAGAACGCCGGACGGTGAGAAAGGGTTCCTAGGAATCCGTTGGATTCTCGGGCGCCTCATCCTCCGCACCGGCATCGATCCCTTTCCGGAACTCCTTGGCCGACGCTCCGAGCGAGCGGGCAAGGTCCGGAAGCTTCTTCGCTCCGAAGAGGAGGATGATGACCAGCAGTATGAGAATGAGTTCGCCTGGACGCAGTCCAAACATGACTGTCTCCCTTCGGACGACATCATAACCCCCTGCGCCGACCTATCAGCAGTCACACGGAGTTAGACGATCGATGCGGGGGTGAAAGGTTCCCCGGAGTCGCGAGTCGCGGGTCGCGAGTCGCGGGTGTGTTTGCTCGCGACGAGCTACTCGCGACTATTCGAGGGCCATCGAGTCAACGAACTTCTGGAGTCGTTCCCTGGTGATGAACCGGCAGCGTGGATCGCGGCGCTCCCGGTCGTAGACCTCGAAAGGTCCGAACTTGTCGGTGACCAGAAGGGCCCTGTCGGTTTTCGCTCCGGCGAAATCGGCCACGAACTGACTGATGGACCTGCCTTCGAGTTCCGGGTAGCCACCGGGATCGTGGGGTATCTCCCTGACGAACGTACGCACTCCGGACTTTTCGGCAATGTAGGTGTCGTCGGTCAGCCCGGGCGAGATCCGGTAGCCGAACATCGTCAGCATGGATCGCACCAGATCGCCCGACTGCATGGTGCCCGGATCGACTCCCTGTGCCCGCAGACCGAGGTCGACGGCGCGCGGCAGACGTAACTCGGTGCCGATGGGACCCAGTTGATCGGAGGTCTTGGCATCCGCCAGCGACGGAACCATCTGTGACTTCTCGCCGGCGAACTCCTCCTCCAGAGGGTCGTAGGCGATGTGTCCGAGCTGGAAGGTCGGCGGTGTTACGGACGGCGGGGGCAACACGCCGGGTTCAGGCAGATCGACGACTCCGACCCGACGGGGTTCACCTCCCCGGCTGGCGAAAGCGACCACCTTGGTGACCATCTCGATTGGAAGGGTATGGCGCTTCTCCCGCACGACCTCGACCGCCTCGTGCAACAGGAGCTCCTTCAACACGCCGTCGATCTCGCCTTCGGGAAGCGGAACATCAAACGTGACCCTCGCCTCTTCTCCGCGAACGTGGAACTCGGCGACCAGCGGGCGCGGGTGCTCCACATCGATCTGTGGAAGGTCGGCGGTCTTCTTCTCGGTGTATCCGAGTTGCTGCTTCAGCTGCTCCCGCCGGTTGCGGAGATACACCGCCAGCACGACGAGCACGATCGCCACCGCTATGAGAAAGAACCCACCTGCCTGCACATCGACCTCTCTGGAGCTTCTTGTTAGGACATATTAGGGGGAAAGCAGCCGCGTGCCGCGAGACGGGTGACGAGTCGCAAGTCGCGAGTTGCCGGTACGAGCTACTCGCGACGAGAGACTCGCGACGAGATGTTCAGCTTGCTTGGCGGCGTCGGGCTGCGATCGCACGTTCCTTGCGGATCTTCCGGCGTTCGCGCTCGGAAAGACCACCCCAGATCCCGAATTTCTCGCCACTGACGATGGCGAACTCCAGACACTCGACACGGACTTCGCAGGCCATGCAGATGGACTTCGCTTTGCGAGTTGAAGCTCCGCGTTCCGGGAAGAACAGGTCGGCGTCGGCTCCCCGGCAGCTGGAATAGTCCTGCCACGAAAGATCATCGAATGCGAGCGCTTCTATGAGTGTGCGTTGCACGAGAATCCTTACAACCGTGTAGTTACATTAATGTCATCATCGTTGTCGGCGCGCGCGCTGTCAAGGCGGGAATACAAGGCCCGAGCACTCTTTCTGATCGGAGAGTCGTTGAGCAGAACGGGGCGTCGTGGCCCGGAGGCCTTCGGGCGGCCGGCGAGGGGGCCATTCAGCGATTGGCAGTCGGCTCGCGGGCTGGTACATCCGGGCGAAGTCCGCAGGCACTCGCCGCCCCACTTCGTCAACGCCGGAAACTGTGACCCAACACCCCAAGACCTCTGCGTGCGGGCGACCCCCGGCGACTGAATGTGACCAATGGCCCCACAGCTCACAGACCCACCCGGCGCGCTCTCCTTCTAGTCTGTTCGCATCAGCTGAAATCATCGAGGAGGCGCAGTGACTGCGACCGGCACGCCGACCAAGAAGGGAACGCGCCCCTTCCTGGTTGAGTTCTACAGCTCGGCCGTCGGCAAGAAATGGGTCATGGCCGTCACCGGGATCATCATCCTCGGTTACGTCTTCGTCCACATGTTCGGGAACTTGAAGATCTACCTCGGAGCCGATGACCTGGGTGTGTACGCCATCGACCATTACGGCGAGTGGCTCAGAGAGCTCGGAGAACCGTTGCTCCCGAAGACCGCGTTCCTGTGGATCTTCCGGGGGGTGATGACCATCTCCATTGTTCTCCACATCCACGCCGCGTATGCACTGACGGCTATCAACCGGAGGGCACGCCCCGAGAAGTACCAGGCTCCTCGCGAGTACCTGGTGGCCAACTACGCGTCCCGTACGATGCGCGCCTCGGGCGCCATCATCCTGGCGTTCATTCTCTTCCACCTCGCAGACCTGACTATCGGGTCGGCCAATCCGGACTTCATAACCGGAGAGATCCGCCACAACATGCTGGTGAGTTTCACGCAACCGGCGGTGGCGATCTTCTACATAATCGCCAACATCCTGGTGGGGGTGCACATCTTCCACGGCACCTGGAGCCTGTTCCAGAGCATGGGGTGGAACAACCCGCGGTTCAATCCGTGGCGCAAATGGTTCGCGGCGGTTTTCGCCGGGGTCGTCATCGTCGGGAACGTGAGCTTCCCACTCTCGATCTGGGCCGGCTGGGTCGGTTAGAAGGGGATGCAGAGATGAGCAACATAGTTCTCGACGCCAAGGTCCCCGAGGGACCGCTCCAGGACAAGTGGTCGAATGCCCGCTTCAACTTGAAGCTGGTCAACCCGGCCAACAAACGGAAATACGAGGTAGTGATCATCGGTTCCGGCCTGGCGGGAGCCAGCGCCGCCGCCACCCTGGGCGAACTCGGATACAACGTGACGATGATCACCTATCACGACTCGCCGCGGCGCGCCCATTCGATCGCCGCCCAGGGTGGGATCAACGCCGCCAAGAACTACCGCAACGACGGCGACTCTGTATTCCGGTTGTTCTACGACACCATCAAGGGTGGCGACTACCGCTCGCGGGAAGCCAACGTGTATCGCCTTGCCGAGGTCTCCAACGAGATCATCGACCAGACGGCGGCGCAGGGAGTTCCCTACGGACGCGAGTACGGCGGACTGCTGGACAACCGGTCGTTTGGTGGTGCCCAGGTCTCCCGCACCTTCTACAGCCGGGGGGCCACCGGTCAGCAACTGCTGCTCGGCGCCTACCAGGCGATGGCCCGCCAGATCGAACTGGGCAAGGTCAAGCTCTACAACCGGATGGAGATGCTCGACGTTGTGGTGCACGAAGGCCGGGCGGTGGGCGTCGTGGCCAGGGACCTGATCACCGGTGAGATCCGTTCGTTCTCGGGCCACGCGGTCGTGCTGGCCACCGGCGGCTACGCCAATGCCTACTACCTGTCCACCATGGCGATGATGTGCAACGGCACCGCCATCTGGCGTGCCCACAAGCACGGGGCACTGTTCGCCAATCCATCGTTCACGCAGATCCACCCGACGGCCATCCCGGCGTCGGAGGAGTTCCAGTCGAAGCTGACGCTCATGTCGGAGTCGCTGCGCAACGACGGTCGCATCTGGGTGCCGAAGGACAAGAACGAGACCCGTTCGCCGGACCAGATACCAGAGGCAGAACGCGACTATTTCCTGGAACGGCGCTACCCGGCGTTCGGCAACCTGGTCCCCCGCGACGTGGCCAGCCGGGCCGCCAAGGTCATGTTCGACGAGGGCTACGGAGTGGGACCGCTCAAGAACGGCGTGTACCTCGACTTTGCAGAGGCGATCGGCCGCCTCGGCAAGGATGTCATCGAGCAGCGCTACGGCAACCTCTTCGAGATGTACGAGCGCATCACCGACGAGAACCCCTACAAGGTGCCGATGCGGATCTACCCGGCCCCCCATTACACGATGGGCGGCCTGTGGGTGGACTACAACCTGATGACGACGATTCCCGGCCTCTATGCGATCGGCGAGGCGAACTTCTCCGATCACGGCGGCAACCGGCTCGGCGCCTCGGCCCTGATGCAGGGCCTGGCCGACGGCTACTTCGTCTTGCCGAACACGATCGGCGACTACCTGTCGGGCTTCCTGGGCACGGACCCGGTCCCCACCGACCATGCCGCCTTCGTGGCGGGTGAGAAGGCTGTGAAGGATCAGATCGACGAGCTGATCGCGGTCAACGGCACCCGCTCGCCCGACTACTTCCACAGGGAACTGGGCAAGGTGATGATCGCCGAAGTCGGTATGGCGAGGAACGAGGAGGGCCTGAAGCGGGCCATCTCCGAGATCCGGCGGCTCCGGGACGAGTTCCACAAGGACGTCAAGGTCACCGGATCCAACGAGTCGTTCAACCAGACGCTCGAGAAGGCCGGCCGGGTGGCCGACTTCCTGGAGCTGGCCGAGCTGATGGCCGTCGATGCCCTGAACCGCAGGGAGTCCTGCGGTGGCCATTTCCGTGAGGAGAGCCGGACCCCGGAGGGCGAGGCGCTGCGTGACGATGAGAACTACGCCTATGTAGCGGCGTGGGAGTTCAACGGCGTCGGCGAGGAACCGACCTTGCACAAGGAGCAGCTCATCTTCGAAAACGTCGAGCTGGCGCAAAGGAGCTACAAGTAATGGACGTCACACTCAAAGTCTGGCGCCAGGACGGTCCGGATGCGCCGGGACGGTTCGAAATCTACGAAGCGACCGACATCAGCGAACACATGTCGTTTCTCGAGATGCTGGACATCGTCAACGAGAAGCTGGTGGAGAAGGGTGTGGAGCCGTTCTCGATCGATTCCGACTGCCGCGAGGGCATCTGCGGGATGTGCGGAGTGATGATCAACGGCCATCCGCACGGCGACCAGTTGGGAACCGCCACCTGTCAGTTGCACATGCGCAAGTTCAAGGACGGCGACGAGATCGTCGTCGAACCGTGGCGGGCGACGGGTTTTCCCATCATCCGCGACCTGGTCGTGGATCGCAGTTCCTTCGACCGGATCATCGAAGCCGGCGGGTACATCACCGTTCCGACGGGATCCGCCCCGGACGCCAACCTGATCCCGGTTCCGAAGGACGTCGCCGACGTCGCGTTCGACGCGGCTGCCTGCATCGGCTGCGGCGCCTGCGTGGCGGCCTGCCCGAACAGTGCAGCTCAGCTGTTCACCGCGGCGAAGATCGCCCAGCTCAACATGGTCCCCCAGGGCCAGCCGGAGCGCTACGACCGTGTGGTCAACATGGTCGACAAGATGGAAGAGTTCTTCGGCTCCTGCACCAATCACGGCGAATGCGAAGCAGCCTGCCCGAAGTCGATAACAATCGACTTCATCGCCATGATGAACCGGGACTACATCAAGGCGAAGTTCAAGAACCGAAGGTTGCTGGGCCAGAAGGCGTGAACGTGGGCCCCGGGCGAAGCCCGGGGCCCGGCAATTGGTCCGCAATTCGCATTCCTCTCCCGCGCAGCGGGGGAGGTGGCGGCAAGCTAACGCTTGCCGCCGGAGGGGGCCACTCGTCGACGGCAACCCCCCTCTGAGTCGGCCCGACCTCCGGCCGACAGGAATCTCCCCCACATCCCTAGGGGAGAAACACAGAAAAGCGCACACCCGCACTCCTCCCCCACCCCCGCGGAGGTGGTCTCGCCGACACGCGGAGGGGACTACCACAGACCGCCACCCGCATTCCTCCCCCGGCGTCAGACGGGGGAGGTGGCGGCAAGCTAACGCTTGCCGCCGGAGGGGGCTACTCGTCGACAAGAACCCCCTCTGAGTCGGCCCGGCCTCCGGCAGACAGGAATCACCCCCACATCCGTGGGAGAGAAACACAGAGATTGGCGCACCCGCGCTCCTCCCCCACCCCCGCGGAGGTGGTCTCGCCG